>CALELM010000058.1 GCA_937902665.1 uncultured Selenomonadaceae bacterium | reverse complement strand
CATTGATATGTTTTACAATCTGTCAGGATACATAATGGTCAGTTCTCCCCTTATCTTTCCCCAGTTCCGAATTGGCATAGTCCATTTCTTGGTAGCCTCGAACGTTGCCAGATACAAAGCCTTTAGCAATGCCTGCTGGCTAGGAAAAATGCTTCGCTGGCTATTCAGGCGGCGATATGCAGAATTCAGGCTTTCAATGGCATTGGTCGTGTAAAATGCTGTGCGAACATCTGTTGAGAACTTGAATATCGGCGTTATGACATCCCAGTTGTCAAACCAGCGTTTCATCGCTGCCGGATAACGGGGTGTCCATTTTTTATCCACTTCCTCCAGCCGCTTGATGGCTGCTTTCTCGTCAGGGGCGGTGTAGATGGTGCGGAGATCTTTGGCAAAATCTTTCATGTCCTTGTTGGCGACATACTTCAGCGTGTTGCGAACCATATGGACAATGCAGCGTTGATGCTCCGTCTTCGGAAACGCTGCAGAAACGGCCTCCTTCAAGCCGGCAAGCCCATCAGAGCAGAGAATAAGGATATCCTTTACGCCACGGTTCTTGAGGCTGTTCAGAACACCCAGCCAGTATTTGCTGCTCTCGTTTTCGCCCACTTCAATCGTAAGGACTTCCTTGCGGCCATCTTCGTTTATTCCCATTACGACATAGGCAGCCAACTTAGTGATCATGTTGTCATGCCTTACAGAAAAGTGGATGGCATCAATGAAGATTATTGGATAGATGCTGGCAAGCGGCCTGCTTTGCCATTCCTCAATCCGGGGAAGGATTTTGTCCGTAACATCGGATATGAAGCCTTCGGATGCCTCAAAGCCATAGATATCCTCCATAGTTTCAGAAATCTGTCTTGTTGTCATTCCCTTGGCGTACATGGATATGATTTTCTCATCAATTTCTGAAATATCCTTTTGGCGCTTCTTGACAACCTGTGGCTGGAAAGCAGACCGCCTATCCTGCGGGACATCAATCTGCAAGCTGCCATAGCTGCTGTTGAGCCTTTTGGTTTTGTAGCCGTTCCGTGCATTGTCGCTGTCAGAACGCTCTGATTTGCTGTAACCGAGATGTTCATCCATTTCAGCTTCCATCATTTCCTTTATGGTGCCACCAAGCAAGTCCTTCAGGGCATCCTGAATATCCTTGGCACTCTCAATGTTGTACTCCTGAAGGAGCTGCTGGATAATCGCACGCTTGCCATCCGTCATCTCTACCTTGTGAATTTCTTTTCTCTGTTTTGCCATGATAAAAGGCCTCCTATGATTTATTGATATTTTACCATAGAAGACCTATTTATTCGATATGATATCAATTTACAGAGATTTTTTCATAC
>CALELM010000057.1 GCA_937902665.1 uncultured Selenomonadaceae bacterium | reverse complement strand
AGGTCTATGACGATTATGACGAGAAGGGACTGGAGGACACCGTGCAGGCGGCACTCAGGCAGATTGAGGAGAAGAAGTATCGGGAGGCACTGGTAGAGAAGGGATTTGCAAGAGAGAGCATCCGTGCGTATGGGTTTGCGTTCCAAGGAAAGACGGTGCTGATTGGCAGAGGGGAATGAGAATTGAAAAAGTAAGAATGGATTCGGACAGCTCCGTTTGGGAACTGTCCATTTTGTTTGTGGAATTTGCGTTTAAAAAGGAGAGAACCATTATGCACTGTGCAAGATGATTCTCTCCTTTTTGTGTCCATATTTGTTTTTGGAATTAAAGGGCTTGCAGCTGAGACAAGCTTTCCTTCATTCTTTGCAAGGATTCTTCTTTTCCAAGGAGGTAGAGAAGTTCCGTTGCACCTCCCGGTGTTACTGTCTGGCCTGCAATGGAAATGCGGATTGGCCACATAGCAAGTCCTTTCTTTAACCCTGCATTCTCGATGTGTGCATTGAGCTTTTCGTAGAGACTGTCGTTGTCCCATTCAGCTTCGGGAACCTTTTCCAAAAGCTCGATGACAGGAGGCAGAATCTCTATGGATTTTTCCAGTGTGACCTTGTTGCGCTTGTTGGAGTAGAGGGTGGCATCAAAGGCAGGCATGCGGATAAGGAATGCAATTTGTTCCGGAATTTCGTCCAAGCGGGAAAGGCGTGTCTTGAGAAGCGCGGAAAGGCAGTCCCACTTGTCGGCAAGGCTGTCTGGCAAGTCACCTGCAAATGGTCGGGAAAGACTTGCAAAATCCTTGTCCTCCATTGCCTTGAAATACTCGCCGTTCATCCAGCCAAGCTTGTCGTAGTCAAAGACGGCCGGCGACTTGGAAAGTCCTTCGATAGAGAAGTGCTGAATGAGTTCCTCCATGGAAAAGATTTCTTGGTTGGTATTTTTGGGATTCCAGCCAAGCAGTGCAACATAGTTCGTGATGGCTTCGGGAAGGTAGCCCATCTTGACGAGATCATCAAAGCTGGTCGCTCCGTGACGCTTGGACAGCTTGGAGGTAGATCCATCCTCGTTTTTGCCCATGACGGGAGCCAAATGAATGAAGGTTGGCAGTTCCCAGCCGAAGGACTGGTAGAGAAGGACATGCTTTGGCGTGGAGGTGATGAATTCAACGCCTCGGATAATGTGGGTGACAGCCATTAGGTGGTCGTCAATGACGTTTGCGAAGTTGTAGGTCGGCATGCCGTCCCTTTTCAGGAGAACCTGATCCTCCAGCTCGCTGTTTGGGATTGTGATGTTGCCATGCAGTACATCAAAGTAGGTGGTTTCCCCGTCAAGCGGCATTTTTTGGCGAATGACATAGGGATCACCGTTGGCAAGGTGACGCTGGACTTCTTCGGGGGAAAGGTCACGGCAGGTGCGGTCGTAGCCACCGAAGGTTCCTGCTGCATGAGCTTCTTCTGGGTTGCAGAAGCAGCGGTAGGCAAAGCCTTTTTCCACGAGTTCCTCTGCATATTTCTTGTACAGCTCCATGCGCTCGCTTTGAACGTATGGCCCGAAATCTCCGCCAGCATCAGGACCTTCATCGGGAATGATATTTGCCATTTTGAGGGTGCGGTTGATGAAGTCTACGGCATCTGCGACATAGCGCGTGCGGTCGGTATCTTCGATGCGGAGAATGAAGCTTCCTTGGGATGACTTGGAAAAGAGATAGGCATACAGTGCCGTGCGCAGGTTGCCGATGTGCATGTAGCCCGTGGGACTGGGTGCAAAGCGAGTACGAACTTTTGTAGTCAAGATAAACTCCTCCATTTTATGTGTACAGATCCTGATGCAGTTTTTGGTTTTCCCATGGAAGGCAAAAAAGTTGCGTCAAACAGAAGCCATACATCAGTGTTTCCTTAAAAGTATACTACAGAAAGAAGGGAGATACAAACAAAAGGCTCTTCCCGTAGGAAGAGTCCTGCATGTTCCTGCTATTTGCGGAGGAAGGTGTAAAAGGCACGATACATAATCATGGAAGAAACGGCACCGGGATCCTCATAGCCGATACTGCGTTCTCCCACATAGCTGGCACGTCCCTTGCGGGCGGCAATCGTCTTGGTGTAGTCAACGCCGTCCTTTGCGGCAAAGGACGCAGATTCCATGCACTCAAAGAGTGTCTTGTCCGTTGCATTTTCCGGCAAAAAGCATTCGTGGATTGGAATCAGCGTATCGAGCATCGTCTTGTCGCCCTTTTCTGCCTTGCCCCGCATCTGGATTGCCTTGATGGCGGCAGCAAGGAGTTTCTCTATGCTGGCAATATTGAGACGAGTATTTTCATCGCAAGCTTCTCCTGCCTTTTGAAAACCGATGCCGTACAGTGGGCCGGCAGCACCTCCGACGGTATCCCGGAGGGCTTTTCCAATGGCTTGGAGGACAGGACCAGGTTCTGATGTGTCGTTCATGTCCTCGACCGCTTTTTGTGCGGCGGAAAAACCTCTCGCCATGTTGTGACCGTGGTCACCGTCACCAATTTTTGCATCCAGTGAAGTGAGATAATCTTTTTGTGCAATAATAGCGGCTGCAACTGCGTCAACCGCATCTTTGATTCGTGTCATGTTTTAAGCTCCTCGTGTACACGGTACAGGAAAAATCCTGAGAGTGTCCGTAAAATTTTCCATCGGGTATATTATATCATTTTGTCGGAAATCTACAAGTGTGAATTGTCGAAAATATTTGAAGTTTTTAACCTAATCCGCCAGAAGCCTTTCGCCTCTTAGGTGGAGGATGTTTTATGGAGCAAACAAGCGGTGAGCATATCTATATCTCCCGCTTCGTTGAAATGCTGTCACAGGAAGAAAATGCTTGTTGCATTTTCTTGATTGTGGGCATTATAATAGCAATCGGAAGGGCATAGTTTCCATGTAATTCTGTAATAGATAGCAAAAGCTATGGAGCAATGACTATGGAAAGAGGGATTAGTTTTTTCGATGGAAATTAAGGATATGCGGGCGTTTTATGCCATTGTAGAGGAAGGGAATATCAGTCATGCGGCACAGCGGCTGGATATGGCGCAGCCTGCGCTGTCAAGACAGATGAAACGGCTGGAAATGGAGCTTGGCGTACAGCTTTTTGAACGTGGGAGCCGGCGCATCCGATTGACGGAGGCAGGTCGGGTGCTGCATCACCGTGTGGAGCATATCTTGGGCATTGTCGATGGGACGATGCGGGAGATCACCGAGATTGGCTCTGGTGTTGCAGGCTCGATTCGGCTGGGCACGATTACGACTTCCGGCGCGATGCTGCTTCCGGAGCTGATTACGGAGTTTCATCGGCATTATCCGCAGGTGACGTTTCAGATCTGGGAGGCAGATGGCGCCAGAGTCTTGGAGCTTTTGGATAATCGGGTCATCGAGATAGGGATCACACGCACGCAGGTGGATTCCAAGGTATATGATTCCATCGTGCTGCCCAATGAACCGCTCGTGATGATTGCCAATAAGGAGCATGACTGCGGAACGGATGAAGATGTGGTTCGTTTGTCTGAGCTTCGGGACAAGCCCATTATCCTTCCTCTTCGCTGGCAGTCTATGTTTGTTGCCAACTGCCGAAAGCAGGGATTTGAGCCGAACGTGGTCTGCGTGAGTGACAGCATCGTGCAGGATTTGCTTTTGGCAAAAATGAGCATGGGGATTGCTGTCATGCCGGTTTCCTCCAAAAGCTTGCTTACCGATGGCAATCTTATTTACAAGAAGCTGATTGAACCGGAAATGGCAACGCATACGGTCATTGCATGGCTTAAAAACCGTACTTTGTCAACGAGCAGCCAGCATCTCTTGCGAATGTTTCGAGAAATTTTTTATGATAAGATTGTATCTGGACAGTGACTTGCAGGCTTGTGCTTGCAGGAAAGAGCAAATGACAGCTTCACGGCAAGGAAGGGGAGCGATGTGAATGGAAGATGCAACGCATGTTTTTATTGTAGAGGATGAACGGCGCATTGCCAGATTTCTTCAAATTGAGCTGGAGCATGAGGGATTTCGTACTTCAACGGAGACAAATGGACGGAAGGCTTTTGAACGCATTGCGCAGGAGGATTTTGATATCGTCCTTTTGGATGTCATGCTGCCAGATATGGATGGCATGGAAATCTGCCGAAGGGTACGGGAATTTTCGGAGATTCCCATTATTATGCTGACGGCACGGGACGAGATCGAGGACAAGGTAGCAGGACTGGATCTTGGGGCGGATGACTACATGACTAAGCCATTTGCTGTTCAGGAGCTTTTGGCGAGAATCCGCGCGGCGCTTCGGAAGCATGTTGCAGTATCGGAAGTCTCGGACGGCTTTGAGGAAAAGATGGTAGTTCGGGATATCGTGCTTTACCCGTCCCGCTATGAGGTCAAAGTCAAGGGAGAGATGGTGGAGCTGACGAAGAGGGAGTATGCGCTGCTGGAGTATTTGATGAAGAATAAGCAGCATGTGCTGAGCAGGGACCAGATTCTTCAGGAGGTTTGGGGATACGATTATATTGGCGATACCAATGTCGTGGATGTTTATATCAGGTACTTGCGTTCCAAAATCGATGACAGGTTCCAAGAAAAATATATTCATACCGTGCGCGGCGTAGGCTATGTGATGAAGGAGTAGCCATGCGGAGCTGGAAATTGACTTGGGGACGTTTGGTGCGCAGGCTTCGTTACCCCAGTGCCTCGACAAAGATTGCAATGACCTATGCGGCTGTTCTTGCTGTCGTGATCTTGATTATCAGTGTACTCACTGGTGTCGGCATCTATTATACGCTCTACCATCAGGCGGAAGTGGAAATGGAGATCAGTATCCGCAACACGATGGAACGGATCGAGGCAGGCGAGACCTTGGATGAGGATTTTTGGAAAGGAGATCCCATTTTGCCGGGTGTTGTGCTTCGTGTAACGGATGTGACGGGACAGGTCATATTGGAAAATGATGCGCATTATCCTTCGATTGAGCGTGTAGAACGGCATCTTCAGAAAAACCCGTCTTTTTTGTTTCAGCCCTCGATGGGGATTGCTGATTTCAGGAATGCGCGCATTTGCTATGAGAAACGTCAGATTATGTACGATGGGGAGTTGTATGAGCTGCATTTCTTCAAAACGGTCACTGCGGAAAAGCGAATGCTGCAGGCATTTCTTTGGGTGCTGTTTTGTATCAATATGGTTGGTTTCTTGATTGCGATACTGTCGGGCTTTTTTATGAGCCGAAGGGTTTTGCAGCCGATTCGTGCCTTGATACGAATGACAAAGCAGATCGAGGTAGAGAACATGAACGCCCGTATTCCTGTGGCTTCACGGCATGGCGATGAGCTGGCAGAGCTTGCCGGCACGTTTAACCGCATGCTGGATCGCTTGCAGGCGGGCTTTGCGCAGCAGCAGAGATTTGTTTCCGATGCCTCGCATGAGCTTCGCACACCAGTGACGGTGATCCTTGGATATTCGGATCTCCTGAGCCGTTGGGGCAGGGAGGATTCCGAAATTTTGGATGAGGGAATATCCTCGATTCGCTCGGAAGCGGAGGGAATGCAAAAGCTGATAGAGAAGCTTCTGTTTCTCGCACGGGCAGATCAGAAACGGCAAGTCCTGCACAAGGAACGGATCGAGCTTTCGGAGCTTGTGGCAGACGTGATGAAAAAGACGAAGCTGATTGCAGAGGAGCATGAGGTGGAGCTGAAGGAGAATGACCAAGGCACTGTTTTTGGTGATCCTGTAGTCCTGCGCCAGATGATGCGAATCTTTTTGGAGAACAGCCGAAAATATACCCCAAAGGGCGGGAAAATCTGGGCATCGTCCAAGTGCAAGGATGGGGCAATGGTTTTGATGCTGGCAGATACTGGCGTGGGGATTTCTGAGGAACACCAGAGCAAGGTGTTTGAGAGGTTCTATCGAGTGGATAGCTCGCGAACAAAGACAGAAGGCGGTGCAGGAGGTTCTGGACTGGGGCTTTCCATTGCCAGCTGGATAGCAGAGCAGCATGGTATCAAGATTTCCATGAAAAGCGAGTTAGGCAAGGGAACCCAGATATTCTTGACGATCCCATTGGCAGAAGAGAAAGAAAATGCATAATATCTAATGTAACAGAAAGAAGGAACGTCCATGAGTTTTTCATGGACGTTCCTTCTTTCGTTATAGAATCTTCGTTATTTTGCCGCAGCAATATTTTCGATATTGATAATGCGCGGTGTGCAAAGGTAAGAAGGTACGGTGAGCACTCCGTTGTTGTAGGTGGTGATATCATTGATATCAGGCTCAGTTCCTTCTACGACAGATTTGATCATGCGGACACACTTTGCAGAGAGTGTAGCAGGCGGCTTGCTGATGGTCATTGCCTGCTTGCCTTCCTGAATCATCTTGATAGCATTTGGATCGCAATCCTGTCCCGTGATGAGAGGCCAGTTTCCAGAATACCCCTTGTTGTTGAGTGCGGCAATGATACCGCCTGCAACACCATCATTTGGAGAAAGGATAGCATCCAGCTGAAGCCCGGCATCAGGCCCATCGAGCAGCTTTTCCATACGAACCGTTGCATTTTCAGGCTTCCAATCCTTCGTGTTGACTTTCTCGAAGGTAGTTTCGCCAGATGGGCAGACCAGCTGCTTGCTGTCCAAATACGGCTGGAGTACCTTCATGGCACCGCTGAAGAAAAGATGCGCATTGTTGTCGGCAGGGTCACCGCCAAAGAACTCAATGTTGAATGGGCCTGCACCTGTCTTGAGGTTCAGGGCAGCTTCGAGATATTCACCCATAGCGGCACCGACAGCCTCATTGTCGAAGGTTACATAATAGCTGATTGCATCGCTCTGCATGATGAGTCGGTCGTAGGCGATGATGGGGATTTTTTCTTCCTTTGCCTTTTTCAGCACATCGGCAAGCTTTATGGAATCTACGGCACCGATAACGATGCACTTTGGCTTGCTTTCAATCATTTTCTTGATATGATCATTCTGCTGTTCTGCGGTATCGGCAAATTCGAGCATTACAACGAATCCTTCGCGTTCCAATGCCTGCTTGATGGCTTCGCCGTTTCGCTTCCAGCTATCAGAGGAGTTCGGCATGGCAAGAGCAACCGTTTTGGCTCCCGTGTCGTCTGAGCTCCCGCAGCCTCCAACGAAAATGGCACTGACAGCAAGAAATGCCAGACAAAGGAGATAATATATTTTTTTCATGGAAATGCCTCCTAAATCTTGAATTTTGCGGTAGAGTCGGTAAGGACGGAAGCAAGGTCAGCAAGCTTCTTGCTGGCAGTTGCGACCTCATCCATCGAAGCGGATTGCTGCTCGGTAGCGGCAGATACGGACTCTGCCTCTGAAGCAACGTCATAGCTTGACTGGTTGATGTTCTTCATGACATCGACCAACTGTGTTGCGTTTGCGGAAGAGGAACGAGCCTCTGACAAGATGTTGTTGGAATGCTGGGTGAGATTCGTGATGGCAGTTGCAATCGTGTCAAACGATTTTCCTGCATTGGTAACGACCTCTTGACCGCTCTGTACATCGCTGGTTCCCTTTTCCATGCGGGCAACGGCTTGTGCTGTATCCTCCTGAATGGTTCTGATAAGGGAAGCAATCTTCTGCGCAGCTGTAGCGGATTCCTCTGCCAGTTTGCGAACCTCCTCGGCAACAACGGAGAAGCCACGCCCTGCTTCTCCGGCACGGGCTGCCTCGATAGCCGCATTCAGGGAGAGCAGGTTGGTTTGCTCAGCAATGCCGGAAATGGTATCGCTAATCTGTCCGATTTCAGTGGAGCGTTCAGCAAGCTTCTTGATAACATTAGCGGAATCCGTAACGGAATCTGCTATCTCGGCCATTTGCTTGACGGCCCCGGCGATGGAAGCCTTTCCGTCAGCAGCAATCCTTTCTACGTTCTTGGCAGCATCTGCGGAAGCCGATGCCTTTTCCTCAAAGCCATGCAGGCTTTGGGACATATCCTGAATATCCGTCAAGGAACGTCCTACGGAATCAACCTGCTGGTGCGAGCTTGCCGCAACGTTGGTGATAGAGCCTGCCACCTGCTGCGTTGCCTGTGCAGACTGCTCCGCATTTTCCATGAGCTGTGCAGCGAAGGAGGAAACCTCGTTTGCCGTGTCCTGAATATGCCGAATCAAGGTGCGCAGGTTGCTGACAGTCTTGCCGTAAGCCTCCGTAAGCTGCCCGAACTCGTCTTTAGTCTGGGCAACAGCCTCCACGGAAAGGTTTCCGTCAGCAAGCTCATTGGAAATATGCATGAGCTGACGAATGGACTTCATCATGTTGCTACTGAGATAGAATGCAATGAATATGGAAATCAAGATAACAGCAAAGATACAAATGATGAGCGTCCACTTTGTCTGCTCATACTTTGCAGAAGCACTGTTGCTCTCTGCATGGATGAAATCCTTTTCGCTGTCAACCACGAGGTTGAGGTTTGCGGAAATCAAATCATACTGGAGCTGCGCTGCCTCGATTTCCTTGACTGCTTCCGTAGGCTGCCCGCTCTTGGCGAACGTAGTTACCTTGGCAAGTACCTTCTTGTAGCTTTCCCAGTTGGTGCAAAGCTCTTGGAAGATATCAGCATCCTTTTTGCTGATGTTCGGTGCCATGGTCTTGAGTGCAATGTCAATCTGGTCGCCGAGCTTTCTGGTTTCCTGCACGGCGTAAATGCGGCTGGACAGGCCTGTACTCATGACGATGGCATATTCACCTCGCTGGTATTCCGCCAAGGTCTGCATGGTTTTCGTTCCTGCCGTTACATTCGGCATGAGCTTGGTGACGATGCGCATAGCACCATCATTGATGCTGTTCATGCTGTAGCAAGTGAAAAGTCCATTTGCTGCAAAGATGACAATGAGTATGCCAAACACAAAGAACAGCTTTTGTCTAATATTGAGTGAGTTCAAGATAATGCCCCCCTTTGATTTATCTATGATATAATATATTATACAAAAAAACAGAAAATCCTTTTCATGGGGAAAAATACTTTTTAAATCAAGAAGATTTTTGCCTTTTTTGATGAAATAACAAAATAAAAATGGGAGGAAACGAATGGACATGAAGGTTTTAGTTACAGGCATTACGGGGCAGCTTGGCTTTGACGTGATGCGGGAATTGGAAGCACGGGGCATAGAGGCAAGAGGCGTTGGGAGGCAGGAGTTTTCCCTGACGGATTATGAGGAGATGCGCAGGTACTTGGAGGAGTATCGGCCGAATGTGGTGATTCACTGCGCTGCTTATACGGCTGTGGACAAGGCAGAGGACGAGCCAGAGCTTGCTGAGGCTGTCAATGCGGAGGCGACAGGAAAACTTGCAGGAATTTGCAGGGAGCTGGATGCAAAGCTCATCTATATTAGTACGGACTATGTATTTCCGGGCGATGGGGAAGCATTTTATGAACCCGCCGATGCAAAGAAGCCGCAAAATGCATACGGGCTTTCCAAGCTGCATGGGGAGCTTGCGGTGCAGGAGATCTTGCAGAAGTATTTCATTGTCCGTATTTCGTGGGTGTTTGGCATTCATGGAAAGAATTTCATCCGAACAATGCTGAAGCTGGGGGAAACGCATGATACTCTGACGGTTGTGGACGACCAGATTGGCTCACCTACCTATACGCGCGACCTCTCTCGGCTGCTGGTGGATATGGCAGGGTCGGAAGCGTATGGAGTCTACCATGCGACCAATGAAGGAACCTGTTCTTGGGCGGAGCTTGCCGCAGAGGCATTCCGTCAGGCAGGGTGCAGGGTGCAGGTGCAGCCGGTGCCGTCTGAGGCATATCCAACGAAGGCGGTTCGTCCGAAGAATTCCCGCATGAGCAAGAAATGCTTGGACGAGGCAGGCTTTCAGCGGCTTCCTGATTGGAAGGATGCCGTAGGCAGGTATCTTGGTGAGCTTTTGGAAATGGACAATCTCAGCAGATAATGAAAAAAGGACGAAGCCCAATCAGCCTCGTCCTTTTGCTTGTTTTACTTGCGAAGAATCAATGCCATGAACACAAGGTCGTCTTGACCGTTGTTCTCAATGCCGTGCTTTTCCCCGTCTGGGCAGAAGGTGGTAGTGCCGACACCGATTTCCACCTCATTGCCGTTATCGTTGTAGAGTGCCTTGCCTTGGAGGATGTGATAGGTTTCCGTGTTGCCGTGATGCTCATGCACGCCGATGGAGCATCCGGGAGGAATCGTGACTTTGGCGAACATGTCAGCCTTCCCGTCCAGCTCGGTTGGCGAGAGAACCTTTGCAATCGTGATCTCTCCTTTTCCGCCTGCCTTGTTTTTTGCATGGATGACCTCTTGCTCGATAAATGCCATGTGAAACAGCTCCTTTCTCTTGTGGAAATATGGGAAGAAAATGCTTGACAGCAATTTTCTCTCATGCTTTAATAGCTATACTTTCCTTAGTATAATATTTGTGATTTGGAATGTCCAGTATGGGATGGCGATGTCCTGCGGTTTGGGGGCAGCAAGAAGGGATGCTTGAATGGTTTATCTTTTGAAATTTGGGGCAAGCTGGGTACTGCCGCCCGGGATTTTTATTGTGGCCTTTTTTGCCATTGCTTGGTATCTTTGGAAAAAGCGGGGCGAAAGGCGGGCAGCAGGTATTCTGGCTGGCATAACAATTGTTTTTTATTTGCTTTGCACGGGGCTTGTGGCAGAAAAACTATTAGGCTCCTTGGAGGATGCCTATGCTCCTCCTGAGAAAGTGCATGGGGATGTGATTGTCATGCTGGACGGCGGCGCCCTGCCGGATACTTGGGATGTAGACGGGGAGGGGACACTTTGCGCAAGCTCTGCCAACCGATTGCTGGCGGCAGTCCGCTTGCAGAAGATGCTTCACGTTCCGCTCCTTATTTCCGGAGGGCAGACGGATGCTGACAGCATTGCGGCTGCCAAGGTCGCCAAGAGGGTGGCAATGAGCCTTGGCGTGGAGGAAAAGGATATTCTGGTGGAAACGCAGAGTGCCAATACGAACCAAAATGCCCGTTATTCGGCAAAAATTCTGCGGGAGCATGGATTCACGGAGCCAATTCTCGTGACCTCGGCCTTTCATATGAGAAGGTCGGTGCTGAATTTTGAAAAGGCGGGAATTCCTGTGACGCCATTTCCGGCGGATTACCAAGTGAGGCGGTTTCCCGTGTTCCGCTATACGAAGCTGCGGCCGCAGACGGAGGCTCTTTTGTGCAATGTGACGGTTCTGCAGGAATGCTTGCGGACATGGGTAACGGAGTTGACAGGGAGGTAATTATGACAAAGAATTTGACGGAAGGGGATCCGGCAAGGCTGATTTTCTTTTTTACGCTTCCGTTGATTGCCGGAAATATTTTTCAGCAGATGTATGCGTTCGTGGATACGTTGATCGTGGGACGCATTCTCGGAGTGGAGGCATTGGCGGCTGTGGGATGCACGGGCTGCCTGATGTTTTTGATGCTGGGATTCGTGATAGGGACGACATCGGGCTTTTCTATTTGCACGGGACAGCGGTTTGGAGCAAAGGATGAGGCAGGTGTGCGGCGAAGCGCGGCGGCCTGCGTGGTGTTGAGTGTCCTGCTGTCTGCTGTGCTTACTTTGATTGGAACTACGGCTTGCTACCCGTTGCTGATATTCCTCCAGACACCGCCGGAAATTTTGGAGGATGCGTATTCCTTTATTCGCATTGTGTTTCTCGGCGTGTCGATGTTCGTCTTTCTTCAGATGCAGACGAATATCCTCAGGGCATTGGGAGACAGCCGTATGCCGACCGTTATTTTGGCAACTGCGCTTTTCATCAATATTCTTTTGGAGCCGGTTGCGATCATTCTGCTGGATGGCGGAATTCCGGGGGCGGCATGGGCAACCATTTTTTCGCAGTTCATCGGAAATGTCCTGTGCTTTTTCTACATTGCAAAGAAGGTGCCTGTTCTCCATATCAGGAGAGAGGACTGGCATTTGACGAAAAAGGATCTGCTGGAGCATGGGAAGATAGGCTTGCCAATGGGGGCGCAGGCTTCCATTATTGCTGTCGGTGCCATTATCCTGCAAATGGCGCTCAATGGGCTTGGTCCTACGGCAGTTGCGGCTTATTCCGCAGCGCAGAAGGTGGACATGATTGCAATGATGCCAATGATATCCTTTGGCACGGCGATGGCGGCATACACGGCGCAGAACTACGGCGCGCGAAAGTTTTCCCGTATTGGGGAAGGCGTGAAAAAGTGCGTCATGATGTCCGTGTCCTTCAGCATTGTGGCAGGTGCGGCAATCGTGTTCTTCAGCGGAGATTTCATGTACCTTTTCGTTGGGCAGGGACAGGGGGAAGTTATCGACTGCGGGAAGCTTTACCTTCTTGTCAATGGAGTGACCTATTGGCTCTT
>CALELM010000056.1 GCA_937902665.1 uncultured Selenomonadaceae bacterium | reverse complement strand
AGCTTGCCGTAGTAGTCCATGCTGGACTTGTCGTTCACAGGAACGACCTTGCCGACTCCTGCGTGGAAGGCATAGTACATGGATTTCGTGTCATACTTGTCCAGTCCCTCGTAGTCGCCCTTCATCTGTCCAAGGCGGACGCTTCCCTCGTAATAGAGTCCCGTGTTCAAGTCCTTGCGGGCAAGAACACCGACACCGAAGTACTGGTTCGCTCCATTGCCATGCACGCCGTTGTCGAGGTAGCTGTCATAACTTGCCTTGCCGTATTCCAAGAACGGGGCAAGCAAGGTCTTGCCGTCCTCTTGATGGAGGATACGAGACATTCCCACATTGATGCCCCAGCCCTTGCTGTCCACATAGGAGCCTGTCTCGTAGCGCATGCTTGCCGCACCAAGTGCCGCAAACGGGACGAAGCCTGACGTTGCCTCATTCGTGTCAGTGCCAGCTACCTGTTCCTCTGCCTCTGCCGCCATCTGCGCATTCAGTATGCCCTGCCTTGCGATAAGATCCGAACCGTTGTTGAGGAAGGAAACCTCAGCTGCACGGGTTTCCGCAAACGTCTTGGAGTTCTCCGTCAGGCGATCGGGCTTCGGAGGCTCCGGTGTCGGATCTGGTGTCGGCGGAGTGTTCTCTTTCAAGTCCTTATTGAGCGTCAGCACCAATTCCTTGTCCTCATTTTCGAGTGCTACCGTGACATCATATTCCATCCAGTTGCCGACATTTAGCTTGCCGTCCAGCTTGGTAGTTCCATCTGTCTCAATACCTTTGCTTTCGTTCCTCAGCAGGACAATTTTATCATCTTTCTTCAGCTTGGAACCGGACTCTATGCCAGTGCTGACCGTTGTTCCTTTAAGAGAGGTTGCGGTTTCCGTATCTTTACATTCGAGCATCACGTCTCCGTTCACTGCCGAAGCAGGAACATAGAAGTTGATGGTATCGAAGTACTTTATGTTCCTTGCCTGCGTTCCCGTGCCGTAGACGTTCAGCGTATTGCCCGAAACCGAACCGCTGTTCGAAGCACCACCGTAGACCACGCCTGCAATGCTAGGTGTTTTTTGATTCTTGGTCACTGCGCCCTCCAGCGTGCTGCCGAGACCAACGAGATTGACCGTATTTCCTGTGGCATTGCCTTGAGCGGAAGAACCGCCGTAAACATTCTGGTCCACTGTACCACCACTTATCGTGACGGTGTTTTGCGTGGCATCGCTAGAGAAAGAATAACCGCCGAAAAGATGGTTGCTCACTGTACCACCACTTATCGTGACGGTGTTTTGCGTGGCATCGCCAGAGAAAGAATAACCGCCGTAAAGATGGTTGCTCACTGTACCACCACTTATCGTGACGGTGTTTTGCGTGGCATTGCCATAGGAAGAATAACCGCCGTAAACAATCTGGTCCACTGTACCACCACCACTTATCGTGACGGTGTTTTTCGTAGCATTTCCACTTGCTGACCAACCGCCGTAAATCTGATCCGTTATACCACTATTAAAAACTACATGATAATTGCTTATCCCATCGCTTCCATCACTACAACCACCACAAAAATATTTATTCCACTCATTAGAATTTCTAAAATCCAAAACAAGCGTATCCCCTGAATTTTTCAATGCAATGCCATTATTGCTATCAAGCCATTTCGCACCTGTAGGCAAATCTGCACCATCAGTAACTACTTCATCAAGTATTACATTCTCTGCACTCACTATTCCACAAGGCAACAATGTCCCCGCCATCAATCCAGCACAGACAAGTGCCGTGAGTTTCTTTTTATTCCAATCTTTCATAAATCCCCAAACCTCCATCAAATATGTTTCTTGCTAACGTATTATATTCTACGGGGGGGAGATAGTCCTCCTTAGTTTTAAAATTTTTTTGCTGAGGCTCTTTTGTTTTGTGCAATGGTGCAGTTGCAGGAAGCAAAAAAACCGCCTGACGGAAGTTTCCGCAGACGGTTTCTGTTTGGCATATCGAAAGGTATTGCACTTAAATTATTGGACTATCGTGTATTGAACGGTACGCAGGGCAGTGCGATAGGGTGGCTGTGCTATGCGCCGTATCTTATTTGGTTTTCCAGTGATTTTGCGCTTCTGCCTTGGCAAGCTTGTCGCAGCGCTCGTTGAGGGGATTGCCGGCATGCCCCTTGACCCATTGGAAGGTGATCCTGTGCTTTTGGCAGAGGGAGTCAAGCTGCAGCCAAAGCTCCTTGTTTTTTACGTCACCGCCTGTTGCGGTTTTCCAGCCGTTTCGTTTCCAGTTGGCGATCCAGTGCTTGGTGAAAGCGTTTTTGAGATACTGGCTGTCGGTGTAAAGCTGCGCCGTTGTTGGGGAAGTGAAATGGGAGAGCGCGGCGATGGCGGCAGTCAGTTCCATGCGGTTGTTGGTCGTGCTGGGTTCTCCGCCGTGCAGTTCCGTGATGCTTCCCGTGGCACGTTCCTCGATGATGGCAGCCCATCCGCCGGGGCCGTTCGGATTTTTGAGGCAGGAGCCGTCCGTATAGATGATGTGGTCGATAGACGGTGGGATAGTTTCGCTGGCAGCGGAGGAAGGCTCACTTATCTGAGCGGTCGGCAGTTTGCCGGCAGATGGCGTTCTTGACGAGCCTTCTGCCGAGGTACCGAGTCCCAGCCACTGCATGGCTTCTGCAAGGCTGGGGAAGCTTTTGTATCGTGCGCCGGGATATCCCTTGACCTGCTTTTCGCAGTCTGCCCATGTGCGGAAAATCCCAGTGCTTCTCCCGTTTTGCACGGCATATATTTTGGTTGGCATGAAACAAAATTCCTTTCTGCATGTTGGGGAAGCAAGCCTTCCTCAAAAAATTATGTTTATTAAAACATATAGAGGAAAGGAACGCAAGGGACGAAGTGAAATAAATTGTATTTTTTCTATTTACTAATTTTGGTTTGGTTGTTAAAATCAAATGGGTAAATGTATTTTTGGGAAGGAGAGCTCTATGCTGAATCGTTGCTTGGAAAGCTTGGGCAAATTTGTTTTGCAGCGATTGGAAGGATTGGGCGAGGTCGTCTTGCTGTTTTTGGAGACGATGCGCCAGTTGGGGCATAAGCCTCGCATGCGCCACATGGTTGCGCAGATGTCGCACTTGGGCGTGGACTCCTTGTATATCGTTTGCTTGACGGTGTTGTTTACGGGCGTGGTGCTTACGTTGCAGACGGCACATGAGTTTATTCGTTTTGGGGCGCAGTCCACGATTGGCGGCGTTGTGGCGATTGCTATCGGGAGGGAGCTTGGCCCCGTCTTGGTCGGCGTTGTCTGCGCGGGACGTGTGGGTTCTGCCATTACAGCGGAAATCAGTACGATGAAGGTTACGGAGCAGATTGATGCGCTTCGTGTCATGGCGGTCAATCCCGTGGATTACCTCATTGTGCCGCGCATGCTGGCATGCATGATTGTTGTGCCGATTATTACCGTGTTTGGCGATTTGGTCGGTGTCTTTGGCGGTTGGGTGGTTGCTGTTTATTATTCGGGCATTAGCTCGGCTACTTACATGTCCTCCATTGACATGTTCTGCAAGCCCTTTGATGTCACCGGCGGCATGATAAAGGCGGTCTTTTTTGGCGCAGTGATTGCTGTGCTTGGCTGCTACTATGGTCTCAAGGCACCTGCCGGCGCTGAGGGCGTGGGAAAGGCGACAACCCATACGGTGGTATCGTCTATTGTGGCTATTTTTGTGTTGAATGCAGTTCTGACATTTTTGCTTTTTTAAATGAAAGAGAGGCATTTTGGGGAAAAGTATGATAAAATTAAAGGATGTTTGCATGTCTTTTTCCGGAAAGGCAGCATTGAAGCATATCAATATGAGAATCGAGGACGGGGAGACACTGGCCATCATTGGAGGCTCAGGCTCCGGAAAGAGTACGCTTCTCCGCCTTTTGATAGGTCTGATTCAGCCGACGAGCGGAGAAATTTGGATGGGCAAGCAGGAAATTTCACGCTTGACGGAGAAGGAATGGAGCAGGCTTCGCCTTACGATGGGCATGGTATTCCAGTATTCGGCGCTGTTCGATTCGCTGACGGTCGGGGAAAATGTTGCGTTTGGGCTTCGGGAGCATACGGATTATGACGAGGCACGGATTCAGGCCATTGTGAGGGAGAAGCTTCATTTGGTAGGCTTGGATGGTGTGGAGGATATGATGCCAAACGAGTTGTCCGGCGGCATGAAGAAGCGGGTGAGCCTTGCAAGGGCGATTGCCATAGAGCCGAAGGTCATTTTTTATGATGAGCCAAGCTCGGGGCTTGATCCGATCATGACGAGGAAAATCGACCAGTTGATTGTAAATACGCAGAAGGCACTGCGCGTGACTTCTGTTGTGGTCACGCATGATATGGCAAGCGCCTGCCGGATTGCAGACCGCATTGCCATGATTTATGAGGGAGAACTCATTGCGCTTGATACGGTGGAACGGTTCAAGCAGCTGGAGGATGCCCGTATACAGGAGTTTTTCCAGACACTGCGAACGGAAAAGGGGGTTGAGGGATGACAAAGGAAGCAAAGGTTGGATTGTTTACGTTGTCAGGGATTCTTTTGCTGGTTATCGTATTGGTTCATCTCAGTGGCTTTCGCATAGGAGGTTCCCAAGGGTATCGCTTGTATGTTGGCTTTACGCAGGTAGTTGGGGTGGCAGAGCAGACTCCGGTAAAGCTCTCCGGTGTTACTGTCGGCGAGGTCAGGGATGTGAAGAATGACGGCGGAGGCGTTACGGTGACGCTCCATATATCGCCGGACATACGGATTCCGCGGGATGCTTATGTCACGATTGCTTCTTCGGGTGTTATGGGGGAGAAGTACGTCAGCATTTTGCCGGGAAAGACGGACAGTGTGCCATTGTCTGACGGGGACTACCTGATCGGGCATGATGAGCAGGGAATGGACACCATGTTTATGGGACTCAGCACTGCCATCGGGCAGGTGCAGACACTTTTGACAACAATCAATAACATTATTGACAATCCGAAAATGAAAGGCTCTCTCCTTGATATGATGGTCAATATGCAGGAAGCGTCAGGCAACATCAATCGCTTGACTTCCAGCCTTGAGCAGATGGTTTACCAGAATCAAGGGGATGTGCGCCAGATTGTTGCAAATCTTTCGAGCTTAACTTCCGGCATGAATCGCACGATGAATACCGTGGAGCATATGATGAATAATGTGGACAGCGTGGTCGGTGACCCGCAGACGGCGGAGGACTTGCGTTCCACGCTCCAGAATATCGCATCGGCAAGCGCAAGAGTGGAGCGCATGGCGGCAAGCATAGAAGGCGTGGTCGGAGATCCGAAGACGGCAGAGGATATCAAGGAAACAATCCATAATGCAAGGGAGCTTTCGGATCGTGCCAACAAAATGCTGGGAAAGGTCGAAAGCGTCAAGGTGCAGCCGTCCGTGGATGTCCTTTACAGCGGAAAGGAAAGCGAGTGGCGTGCAGATTTCAACGTAGATGTCGGAGCGGAGAAGGGTGCCTTCCTGAGTCTTGGCGTGGATGATATTGGGCAAGAAAACTTGTTCAATGCGCAGGCAGGGACTCGAAATGAGAACTTTGGCATGAGGGCAGGCGTGATTGCCAGCCGCCCCGGGGTTGGCGTGGATGCCTATGCAGGAAAAAAATGGAAGTTTTCGGCAGATGCGTATGATCTCAATGACGTGCAGCTTCGATTGCGATCGCAGTATGAGCTTGGCGCAGGTACCTATTTGATGGGGGAATTTGACCATGTGACAGACGGTGATCGGAGAGCGGCGTATTTTGGTATTCGCAAGTCTTTTTGACTTTTTAGCAGGGATTTGCTGCGTTTCGGGCAAAACTCTTGTGGATGATATTAGGAGGAATGAGTTTTGAAGAACACAAAGGCTTTTTATAAAAAATTGACAGCTATGGTACTGGGAGGCATGATGGTGTCCAGTACGGCAATGGCTGCGGATACGGTGGAGCTGAATCTGGAGGACAGTGTGCACATGGCACTGGAAAACAATCGTACCATCAAGGAATCGTCGGCAGACCAAAAAGCTGCGGAATGGGGCCTTCATTCTGCAAGGCGCATGGCAGGACCAGTCCTTTCATGGTCGGGAACGGCGTATGCTGTGGGCGGAGACAGCAATTTCAGCAGGGATCGTGTTTATAACAATGATTTGGCTGTGCAGTATCCCTTGTACACTGGCGGAAAAAATGAGAATGCCATGGAGGGCGCGCGCTACGGCCTGAATGCCTCTGACCTGATGCTGGAAGACACCAAGCAGGTGATTCGCTACAAGACGACTGCCAGCTATTACAAGATTTTGAAATGCCGTGATGATGTCAGGATTTATCAGGAAAATGTGGCTCTTTTGCAGCAGCATCTGGATAACGTAAATGCACAGTACCGTGTCGGCACGATTGCAAAGTCGGATGTCCTGAGGTCGCAGGTAGAGCTTGCTAATGCGCAGCAGAATCTAGTAAATGCGCAGAATAATTATGATGTTGCCGTGGCAACGCTCAACAATATCATAGGTCTTCCCACGGATACTGTTTTAGATATCAAGGATCAGCTGAAGTACATGAAATATGACTTTTTGCTTGATGACTGCACGGATTATGCTCTTTTGAACCGTCCGGATGGAATTGCGGCAGATTATGCCGTGAAGGAAGCGCAGTCTCAGGTGGATATTGCAAAGGCAGGCTATCGTCCGACGGTCAAGGCGGTTGTGCAAAAGGATATTGCTGGAAACAATCCCTTCCGCAATGACCAGACGGATGCATGGACAGCAGGGATAGCTGCGAACTGGAATATTTTTGACAATGGATTGACCGCTGCTGATGTTGAGCGGTACAAGGCGCTTTTGGAAAAGGCGCAGGAGAAGGCGGCGGAAGCCAAGGAAACGATTCAGCTTGAGGTGCGTGAGAATTACTTGAACCTGATTGCGGCAGAAAAGAATATCCATACGGCTGCCGTGGCAGCTGTCAAGGCAGAGGAAGATTACAAGATAGCGCAGGTTCGTTACAGTGCTGGTGTGGGTACGAACCTCGATGTCATGGATGCAGAGCAGAACCTTACCAACGCAAGGGGAAGCTACAATAATGCACTCTACCAGTACAATACGAGCAAGGCGGCACTGGACAAGGCAATGGGTGTTCCCGTGGATCTCAGTGCGCTCAAGTACAGTGCGGAGGAGCAGGTTTCCCACTCTGTGACGAAGGCTCGTGAAGCAGGAGCGGTTCAGGAGGCGGTGGAAACACCGATAAAGGAAGCAGGCAAGGAAGCCGTGCAGGAAAGCTTGGAAGGCACGGATTCTGTAGCGGTAGAAACGGAAATGGCTCAATAACTCAATAATCAGATACACAGTATATTTAGGCGGAGATAAAAATGAAGCACAAGGGACTCATTCGGGGAGCAGGAGCGGCAGTGGGCATTATTTTCTTGGTAATGGTTGCTGCAGCGTGTTACCTCAGGACAGAAGCGTTTATGACCATGGCAGGCTCGACTGCATCCGAAAAGGCAAAGGAACTGTTAGGGGTTCAGGTAGATGTAGGAAGCATTTGCATCGATTCGCTTCATTCGCTCTCCGTCAAAGATATTGCAATTTATGACAAGCAGGCGGAATGCATAGCTCGCGCAGAAAATGCACGGGTCAGCTTTCGCCTGCTTTCCGTGCTTCAGGAGGATCCCGTTGCGGCGGTGGATTCCGTGGAGCTTCAGCATGTGGAAGCCTATCTTGTGGAACGGGATTCCGATGGGCATTGGAATTTTGAGGATATTGAAACGAAAAGCGAGGGGGAAACGACTTTTCGGGGCAAGGTGTCTGTTGAGGACGCTGTGGTTGTCGGCAGAAGGCAGGGAAAGGAACTGACACTTTCTCAGGTAACTGCTTCTCTGGATATGGCAGATGCTCCTGTCATGAAGATTTCCGCCGAGGCAGAGAATCAGGGCGCAAAAGTGAAGGCAAACGGAACGGTCGATATGGATCGCCAGATTGTTTCCGTGGAAGCTTCCGGCTTGGATGTAAAGAACTACTTGCCGTTTTTGCCGGAAGGCACGATTCCAGAGAATGTGAAGATATTGTCAGGTATTGTGCAGGAAGGAAAGTTGTCCCTGCTTCGGCAGTATGGCACGTTGAGCCTTTGCGGGGATGCCAAGTATGAGAACGGAGCCGTTCAGGTGGAAGGGACGAAGATAGAAAATATTCATGGAACAGCCTCCTTTACGGAGAAGGATCTGCTTTTGTCTGCGGATGCGGAGTCGTCAGGGCAGGGAGTGCATGTGAACGGCAAGCTCCGTTTTGATACAGGAGTTCCCTATATGGATCTTGAGGCAAGGTCGGATTCCTTTGATCCGGGTGAAATCTTGCACAATCTTCCCTTTCATGGTGCCGTTAAATTTCAGGCGCATGTGAAGGGCGTGTTCCGGAATCCTTCCGTGGAGGCGGATCTTGAGATTCCGCTTGCTGATGTTGAGGGGATTTCGGTTCGAGATGCTTCGGCACATGTGCGTCTTGAGGACAACACAGTTTATGTGCAGAAGCTGAGAGGTGGTATCTTTGGCGGAACCGTGCAGGAGGGAGAAGGTGAGCTTCGCTTAGATGACTTGGGCTACACGGCACATGTAAAGGCAGAAAATCTGGATGCGGAAGAAATTTCGGAATATGTACCAGATGCATCAGGCTTCCGGGGCAGGCTTTTCGCTGATTTGGGAATTTCCGGAATTGGTGCAAATAGGGAGCAGCTTTCGGTGTACGGAAGCGTATCTGCACGGGAGGCAGCGTACAGGGATTTGCCTATTTCTTCCTTGGATGCATCTGTTTTCATGCAGGGCGAGGAGATCAAAATCGATTATTTGAGCCTCCAAATGCCGAATCACAGCGATGTTGGGCTGGAGGGAGAAATTCATGGAGAGCAGCTGGACCTTTCCTTTTATGGCGCGCATGTTGATCTTTCCCTCGTATCGAGACTGCTTCCGCAAGCAGATATGACGGGCTATGCGGATTTTTCCGGAAGAGTCAAGGGCGATTTTTCCAATCCTCGTGTTGGGCTCAAGCTTTCCTGCCTGAACGGTACTCTTTTCCGGCAGCCGTTTGACACCTTGCGGACGGTGCTGGGCGGCAGCTTGAACGGCGTTGGAATTCGCAGCTTTTTCATGGAAAAGGATGGCAAGGAGGTTTGGCAGGTCAAGGGCTATGCCGGCTTTGTTGGGGAAAAGCGGATGGACATCCAAGTGGACACGGCAGGTGCCCGCATGGAAGACATCGTGGCATTGGTGGCACCGGAACAGGACATTACAGGAAATGTGGACAATATTATTCACTTGACGGGTACGCTGGATCATCCCAAGGCGGTTGGCTTTGTCAAGCTGCATCGAGGAAGCTACAATGGAATATTGCTGACTGGGGCGGAGGGAGATTATTTTCTGGACGGCAGTGAAGTGCGTTTGCAGGATTTTCATGTTTTTTCCCCGATGTTTGATTTTGATGTGAACGGCACGCTGGATATGGATCGCAGGACGCTGGATATGAAGATGTCTGTTCACGATATTGATATGAAACGTGTGGGACACAGCCTTCCCTATGAAGTCAGCGGGCATGGAACCTTTGAGGGAGAGGCAAAGGGAACTTTTGACAAGGTTGATGTTTATGGCGTTTTGGATGCACCGCAGATTGTCCTGAATGGGCAGGAACTGCAAAAGGTGCAAGGCCATGTGGAGACGGAGGGAAACTGGATCCATTTATCGGGTTTTGGTTTCCATCAAGGAAATGGCACCTATTCCATGGAGGCTGGATACAACATGGAATCGGAGGAGCTTGCAGGCAGGGTAGAGGTAGAGAATGCAGATATTTGCGCGCTTTCTTCCATTTTGAACCAAAAGCAGGAATCTGTGCAGGGCAGCCTTTCGGCACAGGCCGTGCTTGGCGGCACCTTGGAAAATCCGGCGATGCGATTTAAGGGAACACTGAATGACGGGATGGTTTGCGGATATAGCCTTCATGACGTAGATTTTCAAGGGAGTTTCAAGAATCATGTGTTCCATGTGGATCGTCTTGGGGGCGAGCAGGGCACAAGCGGTGCTTTCGAGGGACAGGCAGTGATTGATATGAATGGCCCTATGGAGGGGAAGCTTTCAGCACATGATATAGACATGGATGTTTTTGCAAAGCTTGCAGCGGGAGACATTTCTGTTGCGGGAACTTGTGACATGGAATTAAGCTTGGGGGGAACCGTCAGCAATCCGTCCGCTGACCTTCTGGTGACGGGAAAAAAAGGCGGGGTTCGTGGTGTTTCCTTTGACCTTTTGCAGGGGGATCTGTCTTTGAAAAACGGTTTGATTACGGTAAAGAATCTGTCTGCGCAAAAGGCGGTAGCAGATACGACGTATTCTTTTCGTGTGGACGGAATCCTGCCTCTTCGGGCGTTTTCGGCATCTAGGGAGGAAGTGCTGAATGATTATGAGCAGATGAGGCTGAATCTTTATCTGGATGATGCGTCGCTTGCTCTTTTGCCCGTATTCTCCAGCCATATTGATTGGGCATTAGGCGATATTGACGGAAACCTGCAGGTCACGGGAACTCTGGCACATCCTCTCATTCATGGGGCGATTCAAGTTCCTGAGGGGAATTTGAAAATCAAGGAGCTGGAAAAGCCCTTGACGGACATGAAGATTGATTTGGTATTCAATGGAACGGAGTACAGGATTGCGGAATGTTCCGGAAAGATGGGAGCGGGAACGTACTCTATTCAGGGCTCGCTTGTTATGGATGGGCTTGAGCCATCGAAGTATGACTTGGATGTTGTAGCAGATGGACTGGATATTCAAAGCAGTGCTTTCCGTGGTCCCCTGAATGCCGCTTTTTCCTTGCGGGAGGGAGAGGCGCAGTTTGCGGACAAGACTTTTTATCTGCCAAAGCTGACAGGGAAGATAGACCTGCAGCATTGCATGATCTCAATTCCCACGATTCCGGAATCGGAGGGAGAGCTGCCGGAGATTCTGCTGGATTGCTCGCTGAATGTTGGGGATGATGTTCATTTTTACAGTCCTTATCTTTGTGATATGTATCTTGCAGGAACGGTGCAGTTTGCGGGTACGGCACGTCATCCTTCTCCGTCCGGTTCTATTGAGGTACTGCCTGGCGGGACTTTGAATTACCTGAAGACGGTATTCAAGATTCGGGAAGGGGAGATTCATTTCAATCAAGTGGGCTCCTTCCTGCCCAGTTTGTCCTTGTTTGCAGATACGAGGCTTTCGCAGGCACGCGTTTATCTTTGGGCAAATGGACCAATCGGCAACGATACGCTGCAGTTTGTGCTGACGTCCAGTCCGGAGATGAGCCAGACGGAAATCATGCAGATGCTGACCCTTCGGGATGCCTACAGGAACGGCGGCGATATCAATATGGGAGAATTGCTGACACTGGGGCTTCAGATGAGCGTGCTTTCTGAGGTGGAAAGCGCAATGAGGGATCTTCTGTATTTGGATGTGCTCTCAATTTCGCGTGGGGATGGTTCGGCATTTGCAAGCCAGAGAGCCAAGGCTGATGATGGATATACCCTGACGATGGGAAAGTATATCAGTGACAAGGTAATGCTCAAATATACGCATGGATTTGGCAGCAGCGACGTCCGCCGTATTGGTATTCTGTATGACTTGAATGATCGGGTAGGGCTTAGTGTGGAGCGAGACAGGAACGAAACTATTTTTGGTGTGGAGGCGAGATTTAAGTTCTAGGGAAGTACCGATAAATGAGTAACGGAATAGCCGTGTTTTTTTAGCGGATGCGCGTGAGCTGAAGCTGCAGGAATATGTTCAGGCACGAAAAAGTGAAGCATAGTTTGCTCAATCTGCTTGGAAGGTCTTGCACACAGAGCAGCAGGTCTGATATTATTAGAAGAGTGGCCGTTGTTTGCGTTGCAGGATGGCAAGGCGTAGATTGTGCGATATTAGGAGGTTTTTATAAAGTTGGACAAGAAAAAGTATTCTTCTTTGGCATATGCTATAGCATTTTCTATTGGGGTTTCCTCGTTTTCAGGAATTGCTCAGGCGGCTGAAGAGACACAGGCGGTTGGTTCAGAGGTTTTGCAGTCGGAAAGTGAAGCAGAAGCTGTGCAGGAAACGAAGGTTGGGAGTTCAAGCGAAGCTGCTGAAATGGCAGAAAGCATGGCAGCCGATAAGGGAACCGAGGGGGCTTTGACGATTCCCGCAGATCCTAACAGGCCGAGTGATGAGGCGATTCGTAATGCCATCAAGGAAATGGAAGGCCAGACTGTGGCAGAAGTCATTCTTGATGGGGGAAGTGAGCAGACACAGGCTACGGCATCAGCTGCTTTGTCCATGAAGGCCGGTGATACTTTCTTGTCGCAGTCCCTTGACAAGGATGCAATGTCCATTATGAATACGGGTTATTTCATGGACATATATCCGACCTTTGAGAAGGTACCGGAGGGGGTCGTCCTTACCTATCACCTGCAGCAGTATCCCGTCTGCAAGGGATTTGAGATTACAGGGAATAGTGTGGAGACGACAGAAGACCTTCAGAAGCTGATCACACAGAAGACTGATACAGTTTTTAATGGTGCAGTGTTTCATAAAAACATGCAGGCAATCGAGGATAAGTACCATGAGGACGGTTATATCCGTGCCCGTGTCATGGATATCGCTCCGACAGAAGATGGAATCATTCATGTAAAGATCAACGAAGGCATTTTGGAAGACTACAAAATTAAGGGAAACACAAAGACAAAGGACAAGGTTATCCTGCGGGAAATGCGCACGGAAAAAGGAAAGCCGTTCAATGTCAAGCAGGCAAAGAGAAGTATTCAGCGCTTGCAGAACTTGGGTTTCTTTGAGGATGTTAATGTCAAGGTCTTGGAGGGCGTGGAACCCAATGCTGTCGTTTTGGAAATTGATGTAAAGGAGAAGCGGACGGGGTCCTTTGGTGTTGGTGCCGGCTATAGCACGGCAGATGGTTTTTTGGGGATGCTCAGCCTCAGCGAAAAGAATTTTCGCGGTACGGGGGATGCTGTTTCCCTGACGTATGAGTTTAGTGGCGATGACAAGGATGCGCAAGGTTACATGTTCTCTTACCGGCATCCATGGATGGACAAGAAGGAAACTTGCGCAACGCTTCGGATCTATGACCGTACTTACCGTTACAGGGATTACGATACAGAGGGTGATCTCAAGGAAGAATACATGCGCAATTATAAGGGTGGGGAGCTTTCCTTTTCCCGACCTGTCAGTGAGTATTCCGTCAATACGATTACCTTGAGAAATCGTGAGGATAACTATGAAAGAAACTATGAAAGAGGTAATTTGGGAGACCGCAGTACTCCTGAATGGGCTGACTGGCGCAATCAGAATTTTGGATTGACGCGCAGCATTATTTTTGAGCATGCTACGGATACGCGCGATAATATTTACATGCCGACAGAGGGTGGCAGGGTTGCTATCACTGCAGAAATTGCCGGATTTGGCGGTGATTTCAATTTTCAGAAGGCATCAATTGAGGATACGCATTTCCTGAAGGTGGGGCGTGCGCAGGTTGTGGCGGCACGATTGGCTTATGGCATAGGCATGGGAGATATTTCTGAATACAATCAGTACAAGGTTGGTGGGCAGAATACGCTTCGTGGCTATCGGGATGACCAGTTCCGCGGGAATCGCATGTGCATGGCTTCTTTGGAATACCGCTTCCCGCTTGTAAAGAAGGTACAGGGTGCTATCTTTACGGACTGGGGTTCTGCATGGGATGATGGCTTTGTGCCGGATGGTTTCCACGGGAGCATCGGCGTGGGCGTTTCCATTGATACGCCGCTTGGGCCGCTTCGCTTTGATTATGGCCGTGGTTCCAATGGCGGGCGTGTGCACTTTACCGTAGGCGGCATGTTCTGATGTATCTTTTCTTGGGGTTGGGGACAGCGGAAAGCGAGAATGGATGTTTAGCTTTCTAGGAATTTTCTAATGAGCATGGGGGGAGAAAATGCTTGACAGTGTTTCGTGCCTATGTTTTAATGAAAATTGTTTAGCGTTTGAAGTGTATTCATTTTTTTTGGAAAGGGAGAAATCGGTATGGTACAGTTGGAAAAAAAGCAGATTAGGATTATCAGTGTTTTGGTCGCTTTGGTTTTTATGGGAAGTGTGGTTGCACTTGCGCTTACCCAGTCGGGCGGTGTTGCATCGGCATCGGGATCTTCCAGCGTTGGTGTTGTAGATTATCGTCAGGTGATGGGACAGCATCCGGATCTCCAGAGTGCAAATACTCAGATGCAGCAGGCAATTACAGAAGCTCAGAAGGAGTTTGAGGAGAAATCCGCAGGCATGAGCGAACAGGAGAAGAGTGATTATTACCAGCAGACGCAGAACCGCCTCCAGCAGAAGCAGCAGGAACTCATTGAACCGGTGCAGAAGTCTGTGGAAGAGGCAGTCAAGAGCGTTGCTGATACAAGGGGACTTTCCGTAGTTCTTGAAAAGAGCACGGTTGTCTATGGCGGTCAGGATATTACGCAGGATGTTGTTAAGAAGCTTGCTAAATAAGCAGGAATCCATAGGAAACCCAAGATACCGAGCCTGAATGTGCTCGGTATTTTCTTGAGACGGGCAGGAAGGGAGGCGGGCATATGGCTTCTGGGGAGAATCAGGAAGAGACGAGGGATAAGGACGGCCTTTTTGTCTGGAAACGGCATGGAAAGCTTTTGTTTTTGGGCGGTCTTGTTTCGCTGGGAGTCATGGCTTTCGGTGGATGGCTGGTTCATCTTTGCGTAAAGCCGCCTCCTCCTGTCGTGCGGACGGAAGGAGAAACGCTGGGCTTTCTTTGCTTGCAGGAGGCTATGCAGGCGCATGAGGAGTATGGAAAGCTGGAAGACCTTCGGAATGAGTGCAAGGTGCTTCGGGAAGAACTGAAGTCGATGGTACAGCCGGAAGGACTTATGCCTCCTGCCTTGGATGCCAAGCCGTTTGATGATTCGGTTTGGCAGAAGAATGCACAAAACATTGTGGGACAGCGCACGGAGATCGAGAAGGAGAGACGGCAGGCGGCGGATGCATACCGCGCGAAAACGGAGGATGATTACCTTGCCAGGCGCGAGGCATTGAATGCCAAATACGTCAATGCTATGATGGAACTCCGTTTGAAGCTGGATAATGCAGATGTTCTTCACCTCAGTGAGGAGCTTGTGGGGATGCTTTCCGAAAAGCTGAGCGCGTTGCAGCAGGAACGATTGGAATTGATGCAGGTGCTTGCTGCTAATCGCGAGGCGGAGGTGGAAGAAGCCTCTCGGGCAGCGATTGCAGAAAAGCTAGATGCTTGGAAAGCAGAAGCAATGGCATCGAAGCAGCAGCTGGAGGCTGAAAAGGCGAGGGCTTTGTCAGAGGCTCAAGCACGGGATGCTGCGGCTATGGCTGCGCAGATGGAGGCACCAATCCGTTTTCAAAATGCCATGCAGAAAAGGCAAGCGTTAGAGGAAAAGGAACAAGAGGTTCTTTCTTTGGAATCGCATATACTGAACGATGTGGCAGGGAAAGCGGCAAGGCTAGCTATTTTGCATCATTTTACGATGATTGTTGCAAATCCAGCGACGCGGCTGGAGGCCTTGATTCCTTGGGAGAACAGGGTAGGCGCTCCGGCAGAACGGTATGAGCCGGTAGTGGGGTCTGACGTGACGGATATCACGGAGGAGCTTGTTGCTGAGCTTAGGCACTAATTTTTATGAGTATGAATGAAAGAAAGAAGAGAATTTATATATGAGGATGAAGAAAAAAACAATATGCATGGCACTTGCGCTCGTTGCTGCAATGCTTACGGCAGGCTGCGGACCGCTTCGCGTGGGCTATGTGAATGAGGATCGCATTGAAATGGAAGCTCCGCAAATCAAGCAGAGCTTGGAGGAAGGAAACAAGAAGCTGCTGGAGGAGCAGAAGGCTCTTCAGGAGAAGCTTCAGCAGAACCCTAATATGTCGAAGGAAGAGGCAGAGAAGCTTCAGAAGGAAGCACAGATGAAAGCTTCGGGTATCCAGATGCAATACATGACGCAGGTCAAGCAGAAAATGGATGCAGCGCTTGCGGATGTTTCCAAGGAAGAAAAGCTTGAGGTCATCATAACCAGCGATACGCTGGAGAAGCCGATTCTTTATGGATGTTCTGATGTTACGGATAAAGTGATACAGAAGCTTCAGTAATTGCTTGAGGATGGTTTGATATGAAAAAGACGTTGAAGGAAATAGCGGATTTTCTTGGCGGGCGGCTCGAAGGCGACGGATCTGTCGAGATTCGTGGGCTGGAAAGCATTGAAAGTGCCGGAGCGCAGGATCTGATCTTTGCTGTGGAACCGCATATTGAGGAGGCAAGATCCTCTAAGGCAGCAGCCGTCCTGCTTCCTCTGGATGCAGGAGAGTTTTCGATTCCTGCGATTTATGTGCCAGAGCCAAAGGCTGCATTTGCAAGGCTTTTGGAGCTGTTTACCCCAAAGCTGGAATTTCCGCAGGGGGTCAGCGCAGAGGCTCATGTTGGCAAAAACGTGAAGCTGGGCAAGGATGTTGTCATTATGCCGTTTGCTGTTGTGGATGACCATTCTGTCATTGGTGATCGCGTGACAATCTATCCTCATGTTTACGTCGGGCAGCATGTCGAGATAGAAGAGGATACGGTGCTTTATTCCAATGTAACAGTGCGGGAATATTGCCATATTGGAAAGCGCTGCGTTGTGCATAGTTCGGCGGTTATTGGATCGGACGGCTTTGGTTTTACGACGAAGGACGGTGTGCACACGAAGGTTCCGCAGGTGGGAAATGTCATTTTGGAGGATGATGTGGAGATCGGCGCGCATGACGGGATCGATCGTGCTGCTATGGGGTCAACGGTTATCGGGCATGGAACAAAAATCGACAACCTTGTGCATATTGGGCATAACTGCAAAATTGGGCCCAATTGCTTGATCGTGGCACAGACGGGAATTTCCGGCTCAACTACGGTTGGGCATAATGTGACGTTTGGCGGGCAGGTCGGAACGGTCGGCCATATCCATATTGGAGCGAATTCCATCTATGCGGCACGTTCCGGAATTATTGGGGATATGCCGGAGGGTGTGTTCTGTGCAGGTTTCCCTGTGCAGTCGCATGCGGAATGGCTTCGCATGCAGGCGGCAATGAAGCACCTGCCGGAAATGCGCAAGGAGATCAAGAAACTCAAGAAGTTACTGGAAGAAAAAAAGGATTGAGATTCAGCCAGCCCTTTGGGCTGGCTTTTGTATTGCATTTTTGGGGAAAGGCTAGGCTATAACGAAGCTAAAGATGTCCCCTTCCTCAACAGTTTGCTGTAAGTGTGGAAGCCAAATTTTAGCAAGCGGCGAGCAATATCTCTAGCTTCGTTAAAACGCCCTCAATCAAGAAAATGCTTGTTGCATTTTCTTGATTGAGGGCGTTATAATCTCTATAGTGGATTAGGAGGGATACTGCATGTTGGCTTATTGGATCGCGAGAACTGCAAGCGTGCTTGCCTGCCTGCTGCCGTCTTTTGCAGCAGAAATGCTTGGGGAGGCACTGGGTGCATTGGCATGGGTCGTTGTGCCGGGGAAACGCAAGAGAATGGCTGTTGAAAATATTATGGGGTGTCTCAATGCAAGCAAGGAAGAGGCGGTGCGGATCGCAAAGGCATCGACAACCCGTTTTGGTCCTATGCTGATGGAGGTTTTGCGCTTTCCCATTTTGCAGAAGAATATGGAGGAGCATGTGACGATTCATGGGCTTGAATACTTGCAGGAGGCTGTTCAAAGCGGTCGGGGAGGAATTATCGTAACCTCGCACAGCGGCAACTGGGAACTGATGGGAGGAGCCTTGGCACAGGCAGGGCTTCCCATTGTCGGCGTTGCAATGAAGCAAAAGTCTACGGGATCGGATCGGTTCATCAATGAGCAGAGAACGGGCATTGGCATGCATATTACCTATAAGACAGATGTGCGGGAGATGTATGACATGCTGGCAAAGGGCTGGCTCATCGGGCTTATCATGGATCAGGACACGAATCGCCATGATGGGATTATCCTTGACTTTTTTCAGCGTCCAACGAATTGCGTGCCGGGACCTGCTTCCATGGCTCGGTTCAAGAAGGTACCCATCTTTTCCAGCTTTATGCACCGGAAGCAGGACGGAACGCATGAGCTTACGATCCTGCCGCCGATGGAGGTCGTGCGCACCAAGGACAAGCGGGAGGATATACGCAAGGCGACGCAGGAACTGGTTCGCTTGCAGGAGGAGCATATCCGAGAATATCCGGAGGAATGGTTTTGGCTTCATGATCGCTGGAAGTCTATGCGGGAGGAATGATTTTCAGGAATCAGGGCTGGTTAGTTAAAAACAAGTGGTCTTCTCACTTGCACGTTTTCGGATTGTTGGGTACAATAGAATGAGGAGTTTGACGGGAGGGAGATATCTTGCAGTTACAGACAACTTTGGCAGTATCATGCTCTTACGTGGGAATTGGCTTGCATTCCGGCCTTGAGGTGCATATGGCTTGCAGGCCGGCGCCTGCTGGTACGGGATTGGTTTTTGTTCGTACAGATTTAGAGGGATCGCCCAGAATAAAAGCTGTTGCCCAGAATGTAGCGGCGACGCTTCGGGCAACGACATTGGAGCAGGATGGCGTGAAGGTTTTTACCGTGGAGCATCTGATGAGTGCTTTTCATGCCCTTGGCATAGATAATTGCTTTATAGAGATGGATGCAGAAGAGCCTCCCGTGGCAGATGGGAGTTCTTTGGCTTTTTTTGAGTTATTGCAGCGTGCAGGAAAAAAGGAGCTGGGGGTGCCGCGCAAGGAGGTCGTTGTGGAGGAAGTCTTGCGGGTAGATGATACTGAGGGCGGCAGGTTTGTTATGGTCGCTCCCTATGATGGCTTCCGCGTGAGTTTTGTATCGCTGAATCCTCATCCGCTGATTGGCATGCAGTATGAGGACTTTGTTATTGACGAGAGTGTTTATTGCAAGGAGATTGCTCCGGCGCGTACGATAGCGTATGAGAAAGAAATCGAGGCACTTCATCAGATGGGTCTTGGCCTTGGCGGTACACTGGAAAATGTGATTGTCTATAATGATAAGGGGTGGATGAATCCGTTGCGCTTTGAGGATGAGCTGGTTCGTCACAAGATATTGGACGTAATCGGTGATTTGCGGCTGGCAGGGCCGGTTCGCGGGCATGTGATTGCGGTGGCATCCAGCCATGCACTGAATACTGCACTTGCAAAAAAAATTGCAGAGAAATTCGGTTTTTGATGATTTTGGCAGTGGGGGCATTTTCATACCTTGAAAAAATACAGGTAGCAAATATATTGTCGTAGGAAGAGGGAATGGAACATGGAATTAGACATCAATGAGATTCAGAAGATATTGCCGCATCGTCCGCCTATGCTCTTGGTGGATCGCATTATTGACTTGGTACCGTTCAAGTCGGCAACGGGCATCAAGAACATATCCATGAATGAGCCGCAGTTTCGGGGACATTTTCCGGATCATCCCATTATGCCGGGGGTGCTTCTTTTGGAGGCGATGGCGCAGGTCGGCGGCGTTACCATGCTTTACTCGGAGGAGCATCGAGGAAAGATTGCGCTTTTTGGCGGCATGGACAACGTAAGGTTTAAGAGACAAGTGGTTCCAGGGGATCAGGTCGTCACCAAGGCGGAACTGGTAAAGGTTCGTGGGGATTTTGGCGTGCTTCATGCAGATGCTTATGTGAAGGATCAGCTTGTGGCTTCTGCTGACTTTAAGTTTGCGTTGAAAAAGCCTGACAATATGGAGAATTGAGTGGGATTTCCAGATAAACGGGCATAGTTTTCATTTGACAGGAATTTTATCTGTTTTTACTGGATTTTTAATGGTAGAAAAACAGGAGTCTTTCTGGATTTTGCAAGGAGCTTAAGCGGCAGTGCAGGAGGACTGAAGGAGTTGTAGAGGATGAGCACAAACGAACAGGTTGTTGCTTCTATACATGAGACAGCTGTTATTGCCCCTGGGGCAAAGATTGGAAAAAATGTCGAGATTGGGCCGTATTCGGTCATTGGCGAGAATGTTGAGATTGGGGAAGGAACCAAAATCGGACCTCATGTCGTGCTTACCGGCTGGACGAGCATAGGGAAGGATTGCCATATCTTTCAGGGGGCGTCTGTTGGCGAGATTCCGCAGGACTTGAAGTTTCAAGGAGAGAAAAGCTATACGGTTATTGGCGATCGCACGGTTATTCGTGAGGGCGTTACCGTGCATCGGGCAACGGGCGAGGGGGAAGAAACGAGAATTGGCTCGGATTGCCTGCTGATGGCGCTTACCCATGTGGCACATAACTGCGTGCTGGGCAATCATGTGATTATGTCGAACCTTGCAAGTGTTGCAGGGCATGCCATAGTGGAAGATCGTGCCGTGATTGGCGGGATGGCAGGCGTTCACCAGTTCGTGAAAATTGGACGCAATGCTATGGTGGGCGGCATGGCAAGGCTCGTTCAGGATGTCGTGCCGTATACTATCGTTGCCGGCTATCCTGCAAAGGTAGTTGGGCTGAACAGTGTCGGCATTTCGCGAGCAGGTGTTCCCTTGGAAGCAAGACGCAATCTCAAGAAGGCATACAAGCTGCTGTATCGCTCAGGGCTTACGCTTCCTGAGGCTATTTCTGCGATAGAGCAGGAAGTGGATTCCTGCGAAGAGGTAGAGCATTTTTTGAGATTTCTTCGGGATGCGGATCGCGGAATCTGCCGCGAGCGCCATACGAATGACTGAGGTACGGAGGTTTTGCAGATGGAAAAGATTGGATTGCTGGCAGGTGCAGGGAGATTGCCGGTGGAGTGCGCGCGCGCTGCAAAGGCAATGGGACTTGAGGTTTGCGCTGTGGCGCTTCTTCCGGAGACCGATAAGGAACTGGCTGAGCATGTAGCGGATTACCAAGAGATCAGCGTGGCACAGCTGGATGCTATCCTGCACTATTTGAAGGAGCAGGATGTCAAGAAGGTCACTATGATTGGAAAGGTAACCAAGGAACTGCTCTTTGCCGGGAATGTCCAGCCGGACATGCACATGATGCAGCTTTTGATGTCCTTGCCGGACCGCAAGGATGATACTATCATGATGGCTTTTGTGCAGGAACTTTCCAAGGCGGGTATGCAGGCTTTGGATCAGACGGTGCTTATTCGCCAGCTGATGCCGCAGGCAGGAACCCTGACGAAGCGGGAGCCAACGGAAGAGGAACGCAAGGACATGGAGTTCGGGTTTCAGATTGCCAAAGAGCTTGGACGCATGGATATCGGGCAAACGGTCGTGGTCAAGAATATGGCAGTCATGGCACTGGAGGCTATTGAGGGGACAGATGCCTGCATCCAGCGCGGTGGTGAGCTTGCCAACGGCGGAGCAGTTGTCTGCAAAGTGGCGAAACCTCAGCAGGACAGCCGCTTTGATGTGCCGACCGTAGGGAGCAAGACAATGGAGAAGATGGTCTCGGTCAAGGCATCCGCATTGGCGATTGAGGCCGGCAGGACGCTTTTCGTGGAAAGGGAAAAGGTCTTGGCACTGGCTGAGGCGAACAATATAACGATTGTTGCTATGTGATTGATGGGCAAGACGCGGAGATATGGTATACTGGCGCAGTCACGTTTGGGCGAAGGATAGCTGTACAGGTCTTCAGGGATGCAGCATGGGACGTTCTGGCGTGGCAGGAGGTATGCTTGTCCACGCGTCTTTTCTTCATCGTGGCGAGATAGGGAAGATTATCCTAGCAGAGGAGGAACCCACATGAAAATCATGCTGTCTGCCGGCGAGGTGTCGGGCGATCTGCATGGGGCGCAGCTGGCAGGAGAAATCCTGAAAATGAAGCCTGATACGGAGCTTGTGGGCTTTGGCGGTGACCGTATGGAAGCACAGGGCGTGCACCTTTGGAAGAATTTCAAGAGCTATAATGTTATGGGGATTGTGGAGGTTTTGAAGAATCTTCCAAGGCTTTTGCAATTATTGAATACTCTGTCTGCGAGAATGCAGGAGGAACGGCCGGATCTCTTGGTACTGATAGATTATCCTGACTTTAACTGGAGGCTTGCCAAGAGGGCAAGGAAGCTGGGGATTCCTGTGTTTTCCTATATCCCGCCGTCTGCTTGGGCATGGAGAAGGGGACGCGCGAAGGCGTGCGCAGGAATTGCTGACGAGTTCGTGTCGATTTTCCCGTTTGAATTGGAACCGTACCTAGAGGCAGGAGCGAAGATCTCATTTTTGGGGAATCCATTGGTTGACAAGGTGAAGGCGGAGATTCCGTTAGAGCAAGCACGAAGCTTTTTTGGTGTTCCGGAGGAGGCGCATCCCATTCTTTTGCTGCCAGGGAGCAGAAAACAGGAAATCGAGAGGCTTTTGCCGGTGATGCTGAAGGCGGCGAGGCTTCTTTTGAAGCAACGGGCGGATACGGTATTCTTGCTTCCCGTGGCAGATGGTGCGGACGCTGACAGAATAAAAACGCTCGTTGCGCAGGAAGGTGTTCCCGTGCAGCTGGCTTATGAGAATCGTTATGCGCTTATGGGGATAGCAGATGCGGCGATGGCAACTTCGGGAACTGTTGTTATGGAGGCGGCATTGATGCAGCTTCCGTGCGTGGTGCTGTACAAGATGTCAGGCTTTAATTACAGGATAGGCAAGGCTCTTGTCCACATTGACAATATCAGCCTGCCGAATATCCTGCTCGGAAGGCGTGCGCAGGCAGAGCTTTTGCAAGAAGAAGCACAGCCGGAACGGGCAGCGGAGGAGATGCGGAAGCTTTATCGGGGATGCGCGCATCGTGAGAACGTGATTGCAGAGCTTGCGGAGGCATCTCGAAGGCTTGGGAAGCCGGGAGCGGCTAAGAGGATTGCTGAGAGGATTCTGGAAGCAGCAAAATCAAAGGCAGCGGAGGAAAATTATGAAAAATTATAAGAGATTGCTGATGTACATGCGTCCGTACTTGAAACGGTTGTTTGCTGCAGTGCTCTTTATTGTTTTGGCAGCATCTGCCAATTTGTATCTTCCTTGGATCATCAAGGATATGATTGACGGGGTTTTGGCAGAAAAAAACATGATGATGCTCAACGTTATCTGCATTAGCATTGTCGTCGTGTTCTTTTTTCGCGGATTTTTTTACTACGCGCAGTCCTATTTGGTTTCCTATATCGGGCAAAGAGTGGTCATTGATGTGCGGGAAGTCCTGTTTCGAAAATTTCAGCGTATGCCGATCTCCTATTTTGATAAGCACCAGACAGGGGAAACGATGAGTTACCTGACCAATGATGTCAATGCCATGCAGAATGCCTTGGTGGACAATTTGATTGATATGGTAACGGAAGGCTCCATTTTAATTGGCTCGATAGCCCTGATGTTTTATTTGGATTGGAGGCTGACGCTGCTTACCTTGATTGTCGTGCCGATGGTTGGTCAGGCCATGAGTGTTTTTGGTCGCAAGATCAAAGTTACGGGCAGGGTCATTCAGGAACGCTTGGCAGATATTACTTCACTTTTGCAGGAAAGCATTTCCTCGATTCGTGTGGTCAAGTCCTTTGTTCGTGAGGATTATGAGATAGAACGTTTCCAAAAGCAGAATCTCCTGAATTTCCGGGCGGCGATGAAAAATGTGCAGGTCATGAGCCTGCTGACGCCGACCGTGGAGTTCTTGGCTGCCGTTGCGGTTACTTTCATTGTGTGGTTTGGCGGCTATGAGGTCGTGAACGGGGTGATTACGGCAGGGGCATTGGTTGCTTTTCTGACGTATGCCGTGAATTTGGCAAATCCTGTCAAGCGGTTGGCTAGGGTGTACGGGAGTATTCAGAAGGCGATGGCGGCAGTGGATCGCGTATTTGATGTCATAGATATGGAGGAAACTATCAGGAATCGTGAGGGCGCAAAGGAGCTTCCTGCTGTGCAGGGGCATGTGTCAGTGAGGAATGTCACGTTTGGGTACAAGGAGGGCGTGCCGGTATTGGAGAATGTTTCCCTTGAGGCAAAGCCCGGCCAGATGATTGCTTTTGTTGGCCCAAGCGGTGCGGGAAAGTCCACGATTGCTAATTTGCTGCCGAGGTTTTATGATGTTGCGGAGGGCGAGATTCTCATTGATGGGCAAGATATTCGAGATGTGACGGTGGAATCCCTTCGCAATCAAATTGGTATCGTTCCGCAGGAAACGATGCTTTTCAGTACGACTGTGCTGGAGAATATACGTTATGGGCGTTTGGATGCGACGGATGAGGAGGTCATGGAGGCTGCAAGGGCCGCAAATGCCGATGTGTTTATACGGGAGCTTCCAGACGGGTACCAGACACAAATCGGGGAACGAGGCCTGAACCTGTCAGGGGGACAGCGCCAGCGCATGGCAATCGCCAGAGCAATCCTCAAAAATCCCAGAATTTTGATTCTGGACGAGGCAACGTCAGCACTGGATACCGAGAGCGAAAAGGTAGTTCAGGAAGCACTGGATCACTTGATGGTGGGAAGAACCTCCTTTGTGATAGCGCATAGGCTCTCTACCGTGTTTCATGCGGACCAGATTTACGTCATTGACGCAGGACGAATCCGCGAGCATGGGACGCACGAAGAATTGCTGGCTATGGGGGGACTGTACAGCAGTCTTTATCATATCCAGTTCAGCAAGTAGATATAAGGGGAAGAAACATGCAGTTACTTTATAATATAGCGGCCTTTATCGTTGTAATACCGGTGTTGCTGGTGTTCCTTGTGCGTGCAACGAGGGAGCGTGGATTTGTAGAACGCATCCGCCAGAGTTTTTTCGGGATTTTTCCGGAGCATGCACTGGAAAGGGTGGAAAAGAAAAATTGTATCTGGGTACATGCGGCTTCTGTCGGCGAGATTGTGGCAACCAGCCCGCTTATCAAGGAATTCCGCAAGGAGTTTCCGAAAAGCCCGATTTTGGTTTCTGTGGTGACGACCAGCGGTTATGAGATGGCAAACCGCATCATCAAGGATGCGGACAGCATTATTTATTATCCGCTGGATTTGCCGTGGCTGGCTGGGCATGTATTGCGGAGAATCCATCCACGGGTATTCCTTCCCGTGGAAACGGAAATGTGGCCGAATTTCCTGAAAACGGCACGCAAGCTCAGGATTCCTGTCATGATGGTCAATGGGCGAATCAGCGACAAGAGCGTAAAGCGCTACAAGCATTTGCGGAGCTTGCTGTCTGACATGATCGGCACGATGACGAAGTTTGCGATGCAGTCTCCCATTGATGCGGAGTACATTAAGCGCTTGGGCGCTCCGCCGGAGCTTGTTACCATTACGGGAAATACAAAGTTTGACCAAACCTATACGGATGTAAGCCAAGAGGAAAAAGAGAAGATTCTTGTGGATATGGGGCTTTTGGAGAACGAGGGAATCTTTCTTGCGGGCAGTACGCATCGGGGAGAGGAAACCTATGTCCTGCAGGCATTTCGCAAGATTCGGGAAAAGCACCAAAAAGCAAGACTGGTTATTGCGCCTCGTGAGCTTTTGCGCACGATGGAGGTCATACACATCTGCAAGTCAGCAGGCTTTTCCGTGGCTACCCGTACGGGGCTTCAGGAAAAACCGTCAACAGGGCATGATATCGTGATTCTGGATACCATTGGCGAGCTTGGAAAGGTCTACAGCATTGGTGATGTCATTTATGTCGGCGGAAGCTTGATTTCCCATGGCGGGCATAATATTCTGGAGCCTGCAGCACATGGCAAGGCAATCATCGTTGGACATAATATGTTCAATTTCAAGGATACGCATGCACTTTTTACGAAGCGAAATGCTTGCCTGACGGTAAAAAATTCGGATGAGCTGGCAGAAACGGCAGCGAGGCTTTTTGACGAGCCGGAGGAACGGAGACGCATGGAGCAGGAAACTCTGGCAATCGTCAATGAGAACAAGGGAGCTGCAAGAAAGTCGGCAGTCATTCTTCATGAAATGCTTGCGGAGTATGAGGCAAAGGAAAATGCCATGCATGTCCGCACGACAGAAAAGATTGAAAACCTGCAAACGTACTTTATTGACTTGGTGCATAGCAAGGACGTGCATGGACTTACGCTCAAGCTGGTTATGGCTATGCTCTACGGGTTTTCCTTGATTTACCGCTTGCTGGTGAATATGAAGCTCTATGGCTACCAGATGGGGATTTTCCGCAAGGGAAGGCTGGATTGCTTTGTTATTAGCTTGGGAAATGTCACGGTCGGCGGTACGGGAAAGACTCCTACGGCGCAGAAACTGGCGTGTGCGATTCGTGATATGGGCTATCGCGTAGTGATACTGAATCGAGGCTATCGTGCAAAGTGGCATGGCGAGGTCGGTATCGTATCCGATGGGAAGACGCTTCAGATGACGGCATCTGAGGCAGGCGATGAGGCGTACATGCTGGCAAAGCACCTGCCGAATGTCCCCGTACTGATCGGTGCGGAGCGGGCACTCACGGGACGTTATGCCATTGAGCATTTTGGCGCAGAGGTTGCGATTCTTGATGATGGCTACCAGCATTGGCAGCTGCAGCGGGATATGGATATTTTGCTGGTGGATGCGGTCAACGTCTTTGGAAATGGGCATATTTTGCCCAGAGGAACGCTTCGTGAGCCAATTTCCCATATCAACCGTGCAGATGTCTGCCTGATGACGAAGGTGGATCAGGCAGCGGAGGGTTCGCGCGAGCATATCAGGGAGACTGTGAACCGCTATAATGAAAAAGCTTTGATATTGGAGAGCATTCATCGCCCGCGCTGCTTGATTCCCATGCAGGATTGGTACGAGAATATAGCAGGGGAAGGCGTAGACATTTCGGAAATCAGAGGAAAGCGTATCATGGCAGTATCGGCGATTGGAAACCCTGCATCGTTTGAGCAGACGCTTTCCAATCTTGGGGCAACGATTTTGGAAAGCCTCAGATATCCGGATCACCATGATTACACGATGAAAGAAATGCAGGATGTTCTTTATCAGGCAGAGGCACAGGGAGCAGAAGCCATTGTCATTACGGAGAAGGATGCCGTCAAGGTTCCGGCAGAGGTCGTGAGCGCTGTATGGGAAATCCCTGTGTATGTGATTTCCATTGAGGTCACGTTCCAAAGTGGGTTTGAGGATTTCCGCAGGCTGCTTGAGGAAAGGCTTCAAAAGAGAAAGAATGAGCTGTTTTTGATGAAGAAAGGATGAGTCCAATGAAGGTACTTTGCGTGATACCGGCACGATATGCTTCCACAAGGCTGCCAGGCAAGCCCTTGAAGGATATAGCGGGCAAGCCGATGATTTGCCGTGTGTATGAGAGAGCGTGCATGGCTGCACGGGTTGAGAAGGTCATCGTTGCTACGGATGATGAACGAATTTTGCAGGCGGTCAAGGAAAATGGCGGTCTTGCTATGATGACGGCAAAGGATCATCCAACTGGGACAGATCGCTTGGCAGAGGTGGCGGAGGCGTTTCCCGACATGGACTTGATCATCAATGTGCAGGGCGATGAGCCGTTGATTGAGCCGAGCCTGATCGATGACTTGGCAGCGGTTTTTGATGAGGATCCAGAGCTTTGCATGGCAACGGTCATGACGGAGATGAAGGATGAGGCAGAGCAGAAGAATCCAAACAATGTCAAGGTGGTTACCGATTGCAAGGGCTACGCACTGTATTTTTCCCGTTCGCTGCTTCCGTATCCGAGAAGGCAGGGGATGGCTCCTGTTTACAAGCATGTGGGAATTTACGCATATAAGCGGGACTTTTTGCTTTCGTATGCAAAAATGGAGTCGACTCCATTGGAGCAGAGCGAGTCGCTGGAGCAGCTGCGGGCGTTGGAAAATGGCTATCGGATTAAGGTGATTGAAACCAAGCATCGCTTTGTTGGCGTTGATACGGAAGAGGATCTGAGAGAAGTCAATGAAATTTATGCAAGGATGCAGGCAAAATAAAGCAAATTTTTTAAGACGATATACTTGGGAGTGGAGGTTGCAGGATGAGCATTTTAGATGAGAAAAGCAATAAGCAGCATAAGGTAACGGTGGGCGGCTTTCAGATTGGCGCAAACGAGCCACTGGCGCTCCTTGCAGGCCCTTGCGTACTGGAGGGGTATGAGCGCAGCCTTTTTATTGGCCGCACAATTAAGGAAATTTGCGGCAGGATTGGCATTCACTATATTTTTAAGGCATCCTTTGACAAGGCGAACCGAACCTCCTTTCATAGCTTTCGGGGACCTGGGATGGTGAAGGGACTGGAAATTCTCCAGAAAATTAAGGAGGAGCTGCAGGTACCTATTGTTACGGATATTCATGAGGCATATCAGGCAGAGCCGGTTTCTGAAGTGGCTGATGTGTTGCAGATTCCTGCATTTCTTTGCCGTCAGACGGATCTTCTCTATGCGGCTGCAAAGACTGGCAAGGTGGTCAATGTAAAGAAGGGACAGTTCCTTTCTCCTCAAGACATGAGAAATGTCGTAGATAAGATTCGTGAGGCAGGAAATGATCAAGTCCTTTTGACGGAGAGAGGCTCCTCCTTTGGCTATAACAATTTGGTGGTAGACATGCGTTCGCTTCCTATCATGCGTTCCTTTGGCTGCCCTGTTGTATTTGATGGTACGCACAGCGTCCAGATTCCGGGCGGTGAGGGAACATCTTCCGGCGGAAAACGTGAATTCGTGGAATATTTGGTGCGTGCGGCTGCTGGCGTTGGAATGGATGCGCTGTTTCTTGAGGTGCATGACAATCCGGAGGAGGCACTTTCGGATGGGGCAAACATGGTCTATCTGGACAAGCTGGAAGCCCTCCTGAAGGATGCAGTGGATATTCGCAATATCGTGAACAAAGGGCAGTGAGGAATTTTTATGATTAAGGAAAAAGCAATCGAGACGCTGCAAATTGAGTCGGCGGCAGTAGAAAGGCTTGTGTCACGGATTGATGATGAATTCGAGCAGGCTGTGCAGTGCATTTTGAACTGCACGGCACGTGTTGTCGTTACGGGAATGGGAAAGTCGGGACATATCGGGAGAAAGATAGCGGCAACCCTTGCAAGCACGGGAACGCCAGCCTTTTTTATGCACCCGGCAGAAGCCTTTCATGGTGATTTGGGCATGGTAACGGAAAAGGATGTGGTGATAGCTATTTCCAATAGCGGAGAGTCATCGGAAATCGTGAATATCCTGCCCATCATTCAGAGGATTGGTGCCACTGTTATTGCCATGAGCGGGCGCAGGGAGTCGTCCCTCAGTGAGAACAGCGACTATTTTTTGGATATCAGCGTAGAGCAGGAGGCATGCCCACTGGGGCTTGCGCCAACGGCGAGCACCACGGCAACGCTTGCCATGGGGGATGCGCTTGCTGTTGCCTTGATGTCTGCAAGGAATTTTACATCGCAGGATTTTGCCATGTTCCATCCAGGCGGAGCGCTTGGCAGGAAGCTTTTGCTTACGGTCAAGAACGTGATGCATACGGGTGAGGATAATCCGGTGGTGCAGAAGGGAAAGACGGTCAAGGATGCCCTCTTCGTGATGACGGACAAGGGACTTGGGGCTGCCTCTGTTGTTGATGAAAATGGCAAGTTTATCGGCTTGATTACGGACGGAATTATTCGCAGGGCGCTTGGCAAGGACAACAGCTTCCTTGACGAGCTGGTGGAGAGCATTATGTTCGAGCATCCATTGACGATTACGGAGGAAAAGCTGGCAGCGGCGGCACTTTCCATGATGGAAAAGCATAAGCCAAGACCGGTGACGGTTTTGCCGGTGATTGATGCGGCAAGAAATCCTGTTGGCATTGTGCACTTGACTGATTTGTTGCGGCAGGGAGTTGTTTGATATGGAGCAGATGGCAGAGGCATTGAGCCGCGCAAAAAAGGTCAAGCTTGTGATTTTTGACGTGGACGGCGTGCTTACCGATGGAGGGATTTATACAGGCACGGAGGGAGAGCTGTTCAAGCCATTCTTTTGCAGGGATGGATTGGGAATTACGCTTGCTAGGACGAATGGTTTAAAGACTGCCATTATTACGGGCAGGAAATCTGTGCAGGTGGAATTTCGTGCTAAGGAATTGCAGATTGATGCCGTATGGCAGGGCTGCTCCGATAAGAGGCAGGCGTATTGTGAATTGAAGGAAGCCTTTTCGCTTGCAGACGAGGAGGTCGCTTATATTGGCGATGACCTCATTGATTTGCCAATCTTGGTTCAGGTGGGATTGGCGGCAGCCGTTGCCGATGCAGTGCCAGAGGTCAGGCAGAGGGCGCATGTTGTGTCAGGATTTTCCGGTGGAAGGGGCGCTGTGCGGGAAATATTGGAGTTCATTCTAAAAAGCCAAGGGAAATGGGAAGGTATCATGCAAGGCTTCCTGCAGCCTGTTTCTCAGGGGAAAATGGTGCAGTGATTCATTGGAGGAATACGAGATGCTTTACAAGACATTGATGTTTATGAGCTGGTGCGCCTGCCATACGCCGTACCGCTTGCTCATGGCGGCAGGGTGTGTCTTGGGAAATTTGTACTACCTGTTCATAAAGAAGCAAAGGGAGCGGGCTGTCCGGCAGATGATGCTTTCCTTGCAGGTTTCTGAGGAGGAGGCAAGAAGGACGGTGCGTGCCTCCTTCGTGAACCTTGCAAAAAATGTGCTGGAGATCCTTTATATGCCATGCCTGAACGAGAAGAACCTGCATGAGTATATGGAAATCGAGCATTTGGAGCGTATGAGGGAGGCACTGGCGGAGGGACATGGCGTGGTTGTCCTGACTGGGCATATCGGAACATGGGAATGGCTTTCCGCAGCCTTTTCCTTGAACGGCATGCCAGTAACGGCGATTGCAAAGCAGCAGCCAAACATGGACTACAGCCGTGTGCTCAATGACCTTCGGGCAACCATTTATGTGGAAATTTTTTCGAGGGGAACAAGTGAGTTGATGGCGGCGGCAAGAGCCCTGAAGAAGGGGAAAATTTTGGGATTCCTTGCCGATCAGGATGCAGGCCCCGGCGGTGCTTTTACGGAATTCCTTGGACGCACGGCTTCTACGCCGATGGGACCTGCCGTTTTTTCGAGCAAGTTTCAGGCACCGGTCATACCCGCTTTTATTCTTCGCCAGCCCAATGGGAAGCATAAGGTAATCGTGGGCGAGGCGATGCGTTATGAGGATACAGGCAATCCAGATAAGGATCTTTTTGATTTTACGGTGAAGATGACAAAAATCATTGACCGCATTGTCAGGGAAAACCCAACGCAATGGCTGTGGTTCCAAAAGAGATGGAACACGCCGCCTGAAATGCAGACAACAAAGAAGAAGCACCATACGGTAGTGAAGCCAAAGGAGACAAATGCATGAGCAAAAAGGAAAAAATATTCAGTGCCATAGGAGTATTGCTTCTTCTCTGCTTGGTTGTTTGGACGGTGCGTTCGGTACCGGATCCACCGCCAAAGCAGGAAAAGACGCAAGAGCCTAAGATTATGACATACGATGGCAACACGCTGAAGGAAGAAGCAAATGGAAAAACCGTATGGGAACTGACGGCGGACTCGATTTCCTTGAATGCGGATACGCAGGATGCAGAAATGAAGGACATCAAAGGAAAGTTTTTTGAGCAGGATGGTACGGTGGTGGATGTAAAGGCAGATCATGGAAGCTATAGCCATGGCACGCGGGATGTCAGCATTGATACGAAAGTCGAGCTTAAGAATACGGAAGGGGCTGAGGTTTCCTGCGATAAGCTGACGTGGATTGCGGAAAAGGCGATGCTGGTGGCTGAGGGAAATGCCAGTGTGAAAAAAGGAGATATGCGGGGAACTGCGCAGCGAATAGAAAGCACGGATGGGTTCAATCATGTAAAAATGATAGGAAAGGCTCATTTGGAAAGAGGAGTTAAGGATGAAAAAAAGAAAGCTGATTAAGGTGTTTGGAATCCTGTCGGTGGCAGCAATGCTTCAGGCGGGCATAATATATGCGGAGCCTGTTGCGACGGAAGCAACGGGCGAGCCGGCTTTTCTTGATGCAGATACGGTAGAGTATGACATGCGGACAGGTATTGCCACAGCAACAGGTGACGTGCTGATGAAGCGAGGTATTTCCAAGGTCACCGGGGCAAAGGCTGTCTACAATACCAATACGCAGGCAGGCATGGTGGAAGGAAATGTGATTGCCGTTCGCGGCGATACACGCATTACCTGTGACAAGGCAACGTCGGACGGGCAGGAGCATATGATGGCAACCGGCAATGTGCATGGTGTCCAGCTTGACAAGACCTTTGATGGCGAGCAGGTGGATTACTTTCCCAAGCAAAATGAGTATGTCCTGATAGAAAATGGCGGCAAGCTGACGAGCAAGGATGGGGTATTTACGGCAGACCGTATCGAGGGCTGGCTGACGGATGAGCATTACATTGGCACGGGGCATGCGCATTTGGTCAGTCCTCCCAAGGATTTGGAGGCGGTCGGAGATCGAGTGGACTACTATGGAAAGGAAGAGGGGAAGGCAATCCTCACGGGAAATGCATGGGTCGTTCAGGGAAATAATACGGTAAAAGGCAATCGTTTGACGATTTACCTTGCAAAAGAGGGCAATGCTAAGGTAGAATAGGAAAAGTGATGTGTTTTTTTGAGATTTTTGGAGGAGTTTTACCTTGCATATAGAGGCTAAGAATTTGGTCAAGACCTTCAAGCATCGCACCGTTGTTGATAAGGTATCCTTGCGCGTGGACAAGGGAGAAATTGTTGGACTGCTTGGACCGAACGGTGCTGGAAAGACGACGACCTTTTACATGATTGTTGGATTGGAACGTCCAACGGCAGGCGATGTGTTCATTTCGGATATCAGGATTACGAAGTTGCCCATGTATCATCGCGCGGAGCTTGGTGTCAGCTATTTGACGCAGGAGGCTTCCATTTTCAGGAAGCTGACGGTGGAAGAGAATATTATGGCAATCTTGGAAACGACAAATCTTTCCAAGGAGGAGCAAAAGAAAAAATATGAATCCCTGATAGAGGAATTCCATATTGGTCATGTTCAGGAACGCAAGGGGACGGAGCTGTCGGGCGGTGAGCGGAGACGTGTGGAGATTGCCAGATGCCTTGCCTTGGAGCCGCAGTTTATCTTGCTGGATGAGCCGTTTGCCGGTGTTGACCCCTTGGCAGTGGCGGATATTCAGGAAATCATACAGTATCTTCGCCAGCGTGGCATGGGAATCCTTATCACGGATCACAACGTGAGAGAGACCTTGCATATCGTGGATCGGGCATACATCCTGAATGAAGGAAAGATTTTGGTAGAGGGCGACAGCAACACGATTGCGAACAGCCCTATTGCAAAGAAATTCTATTTGGGTGACAATTTTACTTTGTGATTAGGGGAAAGGCTTTATGCATATAAGAATTTTGGACAAGTACATATTTCGTGAGGTCTGCATGACCTTTCTCTTCGGCATTTGCGCATTTTCTGCTGTTTTCATAGGTTCGGGGACGCTGTTTCGCATTGCGCAGTACATTACGGAGTACGGAGCTTCCTTGCAATCTGTTATCAAGATTTTTGTCTTGGGATTGCCGGGGGTTGTCATGTGGACATTTCCTATGTCAATGCTTCTTTCTGTTCTTTTGACGTTTGGGAAACTCTCAAGCTCAAGCGAGATTACGGCAATGAAGTCCTGCGGCATTGGTTTTTCCCGCATAGCGGCTCCAGCCCTGATCTTGGGTGCTTTCGTGAGCGTCTTTGCTATCGGGTTTAACGAGTACGTTGTTCCTTGGGCGAATACTGCCTACCATAATGTGCTTTATTATGAGATTCAGCATAATGTGTCACCAAAGTCGCAGGAGCATATTATCAAGAAGGATATTCGTGACGGAAAGATAAAGCAGCTCATTTATGCGCATCGGTACGATGCGGACTTGGAGATGATGCAGGGTGTCACGTTGCAGGATTATGATGCAGAGGGACAGATTGCGCATGTGGAAACGGCGGAGTCTGCAAAGTGGGACGGAAAAGGCTGGACGCTGTTCAATGGAATGCTTTACGACATAACGGACGGGGCGAAGGAGCATACGATGCGTTTTGATGTGCAGAAGCTTCCTATCGATGCAAGTCCGACGCAGATTGTTCGGGAACAGAAAACGCCGGAAGAGCTTTCCATGAAGGAGCTGCGTGAGCAGATTGAAATCATGAAGACGCAGTTTGTGGATACGAACACGCTGGAAACGGAGTTTTACCAGCGCATTACCGTTCCTATGGCAAGCCTGATTTTTGCTTTGGTTGGGATACCTCTCGGGCTGCAGCCAACAAGGAACAGCTCGTCTAAGGGGTTTGTCCTCAGTATCATTATTATTTTCTGCTATTATGCTGCCATGACCTTGGCAAATGCCTTGGGACGGGGGGGTGTCCTGCCACCAGCTTTTGCGGTGTGGATTCCTAATTTGATTGGCATGGTTGTTGGTGTTTATTTCGTGCGGAAGGCCTCACATTGATGCGGGGAGCGTAGCGACAAGGGTGGTGAAGCAGTGATGTATGGCATTATGCTGATTGCGGTACTCGTTATCACAGGCGGTGCGGTTGCATTCATTGGCGATCGGCTGGGAACGAAAATTGGAAAGAAAAGGCTGTCGGTTTTGGGACTTCGCCCGAGGCATACATCGGTGCTCATTACGATTCTTACCGGCATTTTTATTACGACCTTGACCTTTGGGGTGATGGCTGCGGTTTCCGAGGACGTGCGGACAGCGCTTTTTGGCATGGAGCAGTTGAACCAGTCCATGCAGGAAGCTCGGGCAGATCTGGAGAAGGCGGCTATGGAGCTTGCGGCAGCGAAGAAGGAGCAGGAGCAGACGAATGAGGCACTTGCAAAATCCAAGGCAGAGATGGGGAAATTGCAGGCGGAATCGGAACGCTTGAAAGAAGGGAACCTTCAGCTGGAGCAAAAAAACGCTGAGCTTGCGGCAAGCAATGATGATCTGGCAGCGAGAAATGATGATCTGGCAACGAAGAATGACAGCTTGGAGCGGGAAAATGCCAGCCTTTTGGAAGGGAATGCTTCCCTGCATGAGGCGAATGACAAGCTCCTTGCTGACAACAAGCTGCTGGAATCCCAAACAGAGGATTTGAGTAAGGGAATTTTGTCGATGAGGGAAGGCGACATTGTATTCCGTGCCAATGAGGTGATTGCAAGCGGTGTGATTCGAGCCGGAGGAACGAAAGAGGATGTGATGGCTGATTTTGGTGCAGTGATGAATATTGCAAATCGCAATGTGTCGCAGCGTGTGGGCGAGAATGCGCAGAACAAGGAGATTTGGCTCTTCCAGCCGGAGTACGATGCGGCAATAGAAAAGATCCTTGCCAGCAAGCAGGACATGATCGTCCGCATCCTTGCCGCAGGCAATCTCTTGTTTGGTGAGCCAGTCTGCACGACACTGCAGCTTTATCCGAACAGCATTATTTATCAGAAGGATGAATTTATTATTTCTCGTTCTTACCAACTGCCGGGAGGTACAGCGAATCCGCATTTTGTCGAGAATGTCTTGATGGAATTCCTGAAGGATATCAATCAGCAGGCAACGGCAAGGGGAATCCTTCCAGATCCCATTACAGGTGCTGTCGGAGCTATGGAAGGCGATCAGTTCTATGGAATAGTCAACGACCTGTCCATGCTCAAAGGTCCCGTGACGATTTCTGCCTATGCAAGGTCTGTGACGGATGCGTTGGGACCGCTTCGTTTGAAGCTTAAGGTGAATCAGATGAGTAGTGCAGGCGAATGAGATGAATGAGGAAGGCTTGCGGAGAATTTAAGGCTAGATATAGAAGGAATGGAGAATATGAGCTTGTTTCGTTTTTGGAAGGACTTTTGCATTGCTGATAAATGCTGGTTGCTTTGGGGAACGAGGCAGGCTTTTTCCATTATGGAAGAAGGGTGCTTGCGATGCTGATTGCTGCGTTGGATCCGGGACGGGATAAGTGCGGTTTGGCTGTTTTAGACGAGAAGGAAGATATTGTTCTGCAGCGAGTCATTTCAACTGAGGCATTGGAAAAGGAATTGCTTTCTGCCATGCAGGAGTTTTTTGTGGAGTGCATAGTCTTGGGGAATGGAACGACGAGCAAGGAGGCACGGGAGCGGATACGAAAGGCTCTTCCGGAGCTTCAGATCGAGGTGAGAGACGAGTACCGCACGACAGAAATGGCGAGGAAGGAGTATTGGAAGGCGCATCCGCCAACGGGCTGGAGGAGCTTTTTCCCTGTAACGCTTCAGGTGCCTCCAGTTCCGGTGGATGATTTTGTGGCAGTCATCTTGGCAAAACGATATATAAGGGAGTTGGGTCAATATGGAAAAGAAAACACAGAACCGTCCTGATTGGACGGAATATTTTTTGGATATTGCAAAAGCGGTAGGACGGCGGGCAACCTGCCTGCGGCGGCGTTACGGTGCTATCATTGTAAAGGACAGGATTATCATCAGCACGGGCTACAATGGAGCGCCGCGCGGAGAAGCGAACTGCATTGATACGGGCATTTGCGAAAGAGAGAGGCTGCATGTTCCGAAAGGACAGAACTACGAGCTTTGCGTTGCCGTTCATGCGGAGCAGAATGCTATCATAAATGCGGATCCCATCAGGATGCAGGGGGCATCGATTTATATCGTGGGCTTCAATGCGGATGGGACGCTTGCTTCGGGAAAGCCATGCCTGCTTTGCCGGCGCATGATCTGCAATGCACAGATCGGAAAAGTCATCTATCTGGAAACAGATGGCAGTGTGGTGGAGTGCAGTCCGGAGGAAATAAAAGATTGAGGGTTTTCTCGTTGACACTCTTATATTGCTGCGGTAAAATGAGTTAGAATTTAAAAGAAAAAGGGGTGCGGCCTGTATGCCGGAGTATGTATTGGCATTTGCGATTGCTGCTGGAGTGGCGTTGCTGATTATGCCTGGAGTTATTTTTCTGGCGGCGAAAACTGGGGCAATGGATGCTCCTGACGCAAGAAAGGTTCACAAGAAGCCGATTCCTCGCATTGGAGGAATCGGTATCTATGCGGCGTTTATGGTATCTATGCTTACGTTGGTTTCCGTGGCGGATCTGCCATCGGAGACAGCCTTTGAGGTGACAGGGCTTCTTGTCAGTGGGTCGCTTATCGTGCTCTTGGGAATCGTGGATGATTACAAGAATCTTCCGGCTAAGGGAAAGCTTTTGGGGCAGATCTTGGCAGCATGCGTGCTGGTCATTGTGTTTGACGTGCGCATAGATTTTATCACGGATCCTTTTGGTGATTATTTGTTTCTCGAGTATCTAGCGATTCCTGCAACGGTTTTTTGGGTAGTCGGTCTTACGAATACGGTAAACTTGATTGATGGGCTGGATGGATTGGCGGCAGGTGTTGCAGTGATTGCGAGCATTACCATTTTTTTGGTTGCGCTTCAGCAACAGATTTTGCTGGTGGCTGTTCTGACTGCGGCACTTGCCGGTGCGGCATTTGGGTTCCTGTACTACAATTTTAATCCAGCAAGGATTTTTATGGGAGATTCGGGCAGCATGTTCTTGGGTTTCATGCTGGCAGGAATTTCTGTCATTGGTGCAGTGAAATGTGCTGCGACCATAGCGTTGGTTGTTCCGATTTTGGCGTTGGGATTGCCGATTCTTGATACGACTTTTGCTATTGTTCGCCGTTATCGGGGCGGCGTTCCTATTTTCAAGCCGGACAAGGGGCATTTGCATCATCGCTTGCTGGACTTGGGCTTCACCCAGCGGCAGGCAGTGCTTTTGATGTATGTCATCAGTGCGTTCCTTGGATTGAGTGCTGTAGCACTTACGGAGGTCAGCAATCAAGTTGCTATTGCTATCTTTTTCATTGTTGTGTGCATCGTTTTGTTTGGCGCAAAGAAGCTGGGGATTTTTCGCTTGAAGGAATCCGCAAAGTAGCAGGGGAAGGGGATTTTTATGGATAAGAAAATCAAGGTAATGGCGGTCTTCGGGACGAGGCCGGAAGCAATCAAGATGGCGCCAATCGTGATGGAAATGAAGAAATATCCCGATAAGATTATCCCGGTGGTTGCAGTAACCGCACAGCATAGGGAGATGCTGGATCAGGTGCTGAACCTTTTTCATATCGTTCCGGATTATGATCTGGATATCATGGCTGCTGGACAGACTTTGTTCGATATTACTTCAAAGGCAATGCTGGGACTTGACAAGGTGCTGGCAAAGGAGAATCCGGATATTGTGCTGGTGCATGGTGATACGACGACGACCTTTGCAGGAGCTTTGGCGGCATACTATCACCAGACGGCAGTTGGTCATGTGGAGGCAGGTCTTCGCACCCACAACAAGTATTCTCCTTTTCCGGAGGAGATGAATCGCAAGCTGACGGGTTCGATTGCTGACCTGCATTTTGCGCCGACCTCGACCTCGGAACAGAATTTGCTTGCGGAGTCGGTCAAGGCAGAGGGCATTTTCGTTACAGGAAATACCGTCATTGATGCGCTTCATCATACGGTTCGCGAGGAATTTTCCTTTACGGATGACCTGCTTCAGAAAATTGATTTTGACAATAAGAGGATTATTCTCGTTACTACGCATCGCAGGGAAAATCTTGGCGAGCCAATGCGGCATGTCTATGAGGCACTTCGGCAGATTACGGAGGAATTTGAGGACGTGGAGATTGTGTTCCCCGTTCACAAGAACCCAAAGGTTCGAGAGGTAGTGCAGGAAGAACTTGGCGGGCTGGAGAAGGTGTACTTGATTGATCCTTTGGACTATGAGCCGTTTGCAAACCTGATGCACAAGGCGCATTTGATTCTTACGGATTCCGGCGGAGTTCAGGAGGAGGCACCTGCGCTCGGTAAGCCGGTACTGGTGCTGCGGGATACAACGGAACGTCCGGAGGCAGTATCTGCCGGTACAGTGAAGCTGATTGGTACGAACAAGAATCGTGTTTATGAGGAAACTAAGTTGCTCCTGTCGGACGAAAAGGAGTATAATCGAATGGCGGAGTCCTGCAATCCATACGGAGATGGCAAGGCTTCGGAGAGAATCCTGCAGGCGATTCTTTATCATTACGGGTTGTCAGAGTGCCGTCCAAGCGTTTTTGGCAAGTGACATGAAGAATTCAGGAAAGCAGGAGGGGCTGCGGCAAGCGATAAAGGCATTTTCTTTTCTTTCGGGAGTTGGGATTTACTTGGCTGTCGTTGTCGGGCTTTGCGTGTTTGCAGGAAGCAAGGCGGATGAGTTTTTTGGAATTTCCCCTTGCGGGAAGCTTGCCGGTATTTTGCTTGGTTTTCCTGTTGCGATTTATTCGCTTTATAGGCAAATGAAAAAAAATGATTTGGTATAGCCATGAAGGCTTACGGGATATGGAAGTGCGGAAGCAGCGGCGAGGGAATGGCAGCCGCTGCTTTTTGTTGCGATTTTCTTTTTTGGATTGTATGATAGAATCAAGAGAAGTGGGGAGGGATTTTCCATGCGAAACGTAGCGATTGGTGTGCAGGACTTTGCAGAA
>CALELM010000055.1 GCA_937902665.1 uncultured Selenomonadaceae bacterium | reverse complement strand
CTGTAGCGATTGACGTAAACCTCACGGGATACGCAGGAAAACAACGGGGAATCTCCGCTAACGTAGGGCTTAACTGGGCATTTTAGGCATACGAAACAAACAAAAAACCGTCTGGCGGAAATTTCCGTCAGACGGTTTTTGTTTTTGGTGTTTTCATAAAGCCGTAACCTTATTTGTTTGCCATTGTGTAGATTTCCATAGCGGCTTGCTTGTCGATGGGGTGAAAGACGGCAACGGTTTTCGTACCGTCTGCGGTACACATGTCGGCCAGTGTCTCGATGTCTCCCTTGGAGAGTGTGCCTATGCCAAGCTCCTCAAGGTTGGTTGGCATGCCTAGGGAGCGGAAAAATTCCTCGGTCTGCCGGATTCCGGCGCGTGAGCGTTCCTCATCCGTACCGGAGTTGACGTTCCAAATGTGTTCCGCAAAGCGGGCAAAGCGCTGCGGGTTGTCCGAATAGACATAGCGAGCCCACGAACCCCAAAGGCTCGTCAGGGAAGCCCCGTGCGTGACATCATACCTGCCGCTGAGTTCATGCCCCAGCTTGTGAACGGCAAAGTCTTTTTGCCTGCCCAGCTCCGTGAAGTTGTTGTGGGAAACCGTGCCGCACCACATGATTTCGCTCATGGCATCATAGTTCTTGCGGTCAGCGAGGAGGATACGGGCATTTTCGATGACATTGCGGAGCAGTGCCTCTGCTACGAGGTCTGTGAAGAGGTTGCCTTCCACATGGGTGAAGTAGCGTTCCATTGTGTGCATCATGATGTCAGCAATGCCGCAGGCAATCTGGTTTTTGGGAGCGGTGAAGGCAAGCTCCGGATTCATAAAGGCAATGGCAGGACGATTCAGCGGTGTGTTGAAGCCAGCCTTCTTGCCTTGCTCCTCGTTGGTGAGGACAGCGGAATCACTGCTTTCGCTGCCTGCTGCGGCAAGGGTGAGGACAACGCCGACGGGCAGTGTCTTTTCGAGCTTTTCCTTGCCTGTCCAAAAATCCCAAATGTCCTTGCCAGGATTGGCAGCTCCGTGCGCAATCGCCTTTGCCGTGTCAATGACGCTTCCACCGCCGACAGCGAGTATGAAGTTTGCCTTGCCGATGATGGCTTCCCGTATGCCCTCCCTTGCAAGGGAAAGGCGAGGGTTCGGCTGTACGCCGCCAAGAACCTCAAAGGCGAGCCCGTCAGAGGTCAGAAGCCGTTCGATACGGGCAAGCAGTCCGCTTTTTACGACGCTTCCGCCGCCGTAGACGATAAAAACACGGCTGCCGCCGTATTGACGAATCTTTTCCGCTACCTTGTCCTCCGCACCTTTTCCAAAGACGATTTCTGTTGGACATTTAAATTCAAAACTTTGCATGGCGATGCCTCCTGATATAACGAATCTAAAGATGTTTCCTCCTTAAGCAGCTTGCTGCAAGTGGGGGAAGCCAAATTTTAACAAGTGGTGAGCAAACTTTCGCTTTGTTGAAACGCCGTCATAGGAAGAAAATGCTTGTTGCATTTTCATGATTGAGGGCGTTGCAATGCGTTCCTGTATCATTATAGCATAACAGGCAAGAGATTTGCCGTATTTCCTGCTTCCTTTAGGAACGAAGTTTTGACTCATCTATTAAATGCATGCTTTTGGCTGTCATTAAAAGCTCAAGCTGCAGGCAAAAGCCATTGATGGCAGGGAGGGTATAGCCTGCAATCGTGCCAAAAACAAGCGCAATGGGAAGCGCCTCGCTGGGAACGGCGCATGCCGCAAACAAGACAGGAAGCACGACAAATGCAGAGCCGGGAATCGGCGGTGCCGCAATCGCAACAATAATGCTGCATACAATAACCTTGAACAGGAGTATGGCCGTTATCGGAACATCAAAAATAGGGCAAAGCGACAACACGCTGAGTCCCAGAAAGGCAGCACCGCAGGGCATGTACATCACCATGCCGAGCGGAAGAGCGAAGTCAGCCAATTTGCTGTCGATACCGAAGTCTTCCTTGCAGCACCGCATATTTTCCGGCATAGCCGCAACCTGCGATGATGTTGCAAGGTTAATCATCAGCGTAGGCATCTGCTTGGGAATGAACTTCTTGGGAGATAGCTTTGTAGCAAAGGCACAATGGGCGATCATGATGGCAACAAAGACAACGGATATGCCGGCGAACAAAATACATGTTTTGGCGATACTGGCAAGCTGTTCTGCGTTGTTTTGGCAGAGCAGAGTGGTGATTCCGAGATATGCAATGAGCGGAAGCAGCTCACAGCAGATGGACATCATTTTATTTACGAGAAAAGTAACCTCTTTGATAAGCTCCATGACTCTTGGGACTTTATCGCCAATCATGATTAGGACAATGCCTAAAAAGATAGCAAGGGTAATGACCTGAAGGTCATTGTCTATGGTAAACGGGGCAATGAGGTTGTCGGGAATGACATCCAAAAGGAGCTTGACGGTACCGCCAACTGCGCTTGTATCGCCAGTGGATGGCGCAGAGGACAGCCCATAGGCAGGAATGGCAAAGATAGCCAGCAAAATCGTTGCAAGAAGGTATCTCGCCAGCATGCCGGAGAGCAGGTTCCCTCCAATTTTTCCAAAGGACCTTACATCACCGATCCCGATGATTCCATCAATTACGGCAAAGAAAATAAGCGGTGTCGCTATTTGGGAAATGATGGCAAGCGATTTGTTGAAAAGAGGAGCAAGGATACCGTCTGTCACGACTTCCTGAAAGACGGCTGGCATATTGTTTATAATCAGTGAGGAAAAGACAGCAAGGACAACAGCGCCCAGCATCAGCCAAGTCATTTTTGTTTTTGTCTTTACCGACTCCACCTGCCAAGTTACGCGGTTTTTCCCATGGGAATAGGAATAATGCGGCGAAATATTCAATCGGCTTAGAATGTCATAGGTATAGTCGAGCTCCTCTCCGAAGGGGGAAAAATCAAGACGGGAACCCTTTACGGATAACTCGATTCGGCACTTCTTGCGAAATGCGGAGCATGTAATCGTATATTCTGTGTTCTTGCCATAGCAGTCACGGAATTGAAGGATCAGCTCCTCCAGCGCCAGACGGAATTTTGTTTCCGGCATGGCAGCCGTTCCAAGTGCTTTTTTGTATTCTGCGCATACATTCTCTACTGTTTCTTTGATGGAAGCATTGTCCGTTTTGGTTATGTCGGAATAAAACTTTGAATATAAAAACATATTGTCACCCTCTTTGGAATACTTGATATGGAAACTGTTGCGCAACAGGCTTGACGTTACTTTATCAAAGTGAAGTCCTCTGCGATTTGTTCCATTTTGTCCGCCATTCCATGCAAGGCAAGGATGTTTCCGTCCTTGTCGGCAATCGCACCATGCACTTCTTCCGGAAGCGTTTCCAGAAATGCTTTTCCGGATTCCCTGCCCATGACAAAGACTGCCGTAGTCAGGAGATCGGAGAGCATGCCGGCATCTTTTGCCGTTCCCGAAACGATGATTGTATTGCTGATGATTCCCTCGTCTGCCGGATAACCTGTTTTTGGATTCAGGATATGGTGATATTTTTTGCCGTTTTCCTCCAGTGTGCGCTCGTAGTCCCCTGAGGTCGAGAGTGCGGCATCAGAAAGCGGAATTATGGCAAGGCAGGTATCGGCGTTTTCACTGCGTGGATGGCGTATGCCAATGCGCCATGGGCGATGTTCCTTTTGCCCAACCGCATAAATTGAGCTTGCACCAAGGTTAATCAGTCCGCTCTTGATGCCATGCTGTTCATAGATGCGGCGCACCTCGTCTGCAGCATAGCCCTTGGCAATGCCGCCAAGATCCAGCTTCATGCCTTCGATTTCAAGGAAGGCTGTCTGCTCGCCTGCGTCCAGTTGCAGATGCTGCCAGCCAACCTTCTGCAAGGCGACTGAGATTTCTTCTTCGGATGGGACTTTGGCATGTTCCGTGCCGATGCCCCAAAGCTCCACCAATTTACCGGCTGTTACGTCCCATGCACCGTCCGTTCGTTTGGAATATTCCTGAGAAACCTCCAGAATATGAAAAAGCTCTGGGGAGATTTTCACCGGCTGCTTGCCCGCAAAGCGTGATATCCTTTCCAGCTCCTCGCTTTTTGGCTGCAGGAGGGTGTCCAGTTCCTGCAGTCTTTGCAGGCTTTCTTCGATGGCTTCTTCTGCCTGCGCTCCATTCGCAGAGAGCTTTACTACGGTATCCATGAGGAGAATTGTTTTTTCTGCATGCTGTTCTCCTAGGAAAGCAGGAAAAAAAAGGGCTGCCGCTATGACGCAGCAGGCAGCCAATATTTCAATCTTTACAAGCGTTCGCAATATTTTTCCAAGACCTGATCGCGTGTCAGGCCTTTTTCCTTTCCGATATCCTCAGCCATTGCATTGCAGACGGTGCGAATTCCGTCCAGCTGGTTGATGATATTCTGGTAGCGGTTGATGACCGCATATTCTGCCTCATGGTTTTTCATGTCCTGCAGATCCTGCAGGGCTCGTTCCGTCTTCTGTCTGTATGATTCCAGTGTTGCCATTTTTTTCCTCGCTCTCCTTGTTTTCCATGTCTTTTTCTTCCTCACGGGATGCCTGAATAGCATCATGGTACAATTCTCTCAGCTTCGTTTCCTTCAATACGGCATACATGCAGTCCTTGGCTCTCTGCCTTGCCAGCCCGTCCGTGGAATATTCCTCGTGATAGGAACGGTTTGCTGACTTTCGGAATACTGTGTCGGTGTGCCTGTCATATCCTTGCAGGGAAAGGGATACATAGCTGTGAAGTAAATTTCTCCCGTACCAGCCACCGAACCACGGTGATGTGTACTGCTCGCATCTATGGATCACGAGGCAGACCACGAAGTCTGCCTTCAGGCGCTCCGCTACCTGCTTCATCACATCACGGTATCGTCCCTTGCCGCCGCTTGTTGCGTTTTCTGCCATTCCAGCACGCAAAGCCATGATGCATTCCTCTTCCGGAAGGTATTCCACAGATTGCAAAAAGCCGTTGAGCGGCACATGCATTGCATTATCAAGCTCCTTTTGCACGGCATTCACGACATCTCCTGCCGAACCGTAAGCGCTTTCCACGATTACGGGAAAATATGCTACCCGAAGGGGCTGCTTTTCCCCTGCGGCACTTGCTATGGACGACAGTGAAAGCAGGGCAAGGAGCAGGAATCCCAGCAAATATTTTTTCATCAATGAATCGCCTTCTTCTTAAAAGTTCCTCCCACGATATCGTGGACGGCATTGATTGTGACAAATGCCCGCTCGTCCTTCTCCAGCACGATTTCCTTCAGCTTGTCAATTTCCAGACGAGTTACTACGCAATACAGGACTTCCTTGCTCTCTCCCGTATAGCCGCCTTCGCCGTGAAGCTTTGTTATGCCACGCCCCAAGCGGTCATTCAGTGCGGAGGTGATTTCCTCATGCTCGTTCGTCACGATCATGACGGCATAGGATTCGTCCATGCCCTTCATCACGACATCAATCATTTTTGCAATGACGAAGTAGGCTACCAAGGAATACATCGCCTTGTCCCAGCCGAAGAGAAGGCCGGCGCTCGAAAGAATGAAGAGGTTCATGAACATGACGACCTCTCCAACGGAAAAGACGGTTCTCTTTTCCATGATAATTGCGACAATTTCCGTGCCGTCAAGAGAGCCACCAGCACGAATAATAAGTCCAACGCCAAGCCCGTCAATGATACCGCCAAAAATCGCCGCCAAAAAAGAGTCTGTTGTTATCTGCTCCATTGGCTTGAAGAATTCCGACCATCCAGACAAAAGCAGGATAGCGATAACCGTTGCTATGGCGAACCGCTTTCCTATCTGCTTGTATCCCAAGTACAGGAACGGCAGGTTCAAGACGACCAAGAATACGCCAAGCGGCATTCCCGTCAGATAGGATGCCATGATGGAGATGCCCACGATGCCGCCGTCAATGACATTGTTCGGTATCAGGAACATCTCCAGCCCAAAAGAGGCAATGACGGCACCAATGAAAATCTGCGCATACTTCTTTACATAGAAAGAAGGCTTGCGATGATGCTGCACGGGCTTTTTTTCTTTTTCTGCCGCTTTGCCCGCAGGAGCGGTTTCTGCCTGTGTCACAGGAATTTCGGGTACGGATGTTGTTGCTTCTTCCATGCGATCTCTCCCTTCGTTTCTGCCCTGCAAGAGAGCAGAAAAAGATTTTTCTTGAATAATTCCTTCATTGCTCTTATGATTAAACGCAGAGCCTCGTTCTTCCTGCCAAAATTTGGAAAGAATCGTAAAATATCGTTCTTTCTGTTCTTTTTGGAAAAAACTGTGTTATAAAGGAGCAAGCAACATGCAATTTACGGAACTATATAAAAAATCGCTTTGGGAAAGGGAACGCCTGACGGCGGAATCCCCAACCCTGCTTAGGCAGCTTCATATTCATTTGAAGATTGCAACGGAGTCGATGTTTCCCCTGCTGGCAGGAGGCATTTTCATTGCCTTTGCCTATTTCTTTGATGATTTTCGTTTGGGGGTGGAGAGCTTTGGCGGAAACTATCCCTTCGTCAAGTTTTTTCAGGATATTGGAGTCAATGCGCTGCAGCTCATGCTCTTTATTTTTCCTGCCTCGCTTTCCATCAGCATTGCAGGGAAGAAGGGCGTTGCACCGGGACTGGCAGGCGGTGCGATTGCTGTGAGCGGGGGGACCGGTTTCCTTGGTGCTTTGATGACCGGTCTTTTTAGTGGGTTCTTCATGAACTGGCTCGATGTTAAGCTGCGAAAAGTCCCGATTAAGGCAAGAAGGAGATATCCCTTGATAGAAGCCCTTCTCGGTATGCTGGCAGTCAGCTTTGTCACGATGTTCATTATTTCACCGCCTCTGCAGTCTACGGGAGGGTGGCTCGTTGATGCGATCAAGGACGGGACGGCAGAGCATCCGCTCCTCATGGGGACACTGGCGGCGGCTCTCATGGGGCTGGATTTCGGCGGGCCTATCAGCAAGGGAGCATACCTTGCCGGTGTTGCCTCTTTTGCAGGAGGGTCGTTTGTTTTGATGGCCGCAGTCATGGCAGGGGCGATGGTTCCGTCGCTTGCCATCTGCTTGTCTGCTTCCATCTTCCGCTACCGCTATACCAAGGACGAGAGGCGGTTTGCTCCAGCTTGCCTGATCTTCGGTCTGGCAGGCATTCCGGAGGGGGCAATTCCTTTTGCCGCTGGTTCTCCTGCCCGCATTGTCTTTTGTTCCATGCTGTCCTCGGCACTGGCAGGTTTTCTCGTTACGGCATTTGGCTGCACGGTCTATGTTCCCTATGGGGGAGTCTTTGTCTTGTCCGCCATTGGCGGTCCTGTTCCGTTCCTGTTTTCCGTGCTTCTCGGCAGTATTGCAGGCTGTGCCTTGCTCCTCAAGTGCAAGCATCCCTGATGTTTTAGCTTCTCCTTTTTGTCCTGCCCGTGATGGCACGATCTTCAATCAAGATATGTCCCGACAGCCAGGCAATGAATGTAGCCAAGAATTTCTTTACGCTTTCTCTGGAGAATTCTGTTCTCTCCAGTTCCTTTATCAGGTGGGGGAGGGTTTTTTCCCTCAAGGCATCATGGATTTCCTTGTGCTTGTCGTAGCCCTGATAGCCTAATTCCTTCATAAAGGCTTCTTCTTGCATGAAATGTGTTATCGTATATTCACGCAAAAACTTGATGGCCTCGATGCAGGCAAACTTGTCCCTTTCGTATTCGTTGTAATTGACAAGCTGGTCTACCTTTCGGATGACTGAAAATATTTTCTTGTGAGCAAGATCCACGGACTCGCAGCCTACGTTGTATTCTTCCTTCCAAGCAATGTTTTTCATGTTGATACCTTCTTTCAAAAAATGATTGGTTTCATTTTATCATTCGCATATATTTTTTTCAATGAAGGCAATGCCTTTTCTTTACTAAGGGAGTCCCGAACTTGCACGGAGCGTTTGTTCGGGGCTTTTCTGTTGCGAAAAATAAGAGAGCAGGGTATGATAG
>CALELM010000054.1 GCA_937902665.1 uncultured Selenomonadaceae bacterium | reverse complement strand
TACGGAAACTAAAATAATAGGTCGTGAGCGGGAAACTAGTCCTTGACTCTTTACTTTCCAGCAGGTAACTATTCAAACATGAAAAGCGAAAACACGTTTTTTGGATACCAGATCTATGAGGTAGCGAAGGCTACAGGTCTTCCTATTGGGACGGTCTCCAGGCACGCATCGGGCCGCCGGTCGATTTCTTCGCGGTGCGCCCTGCTCTATCACAACGTGCTTGGGATTGCTCTGGAGGATTTGCTGAAAAAGGATCCAGCCCGTGCGGATAAGCTGCAAGCGTCTGCATGATCTTTATCCTGGCTGGCCGAAGGAAGTGCAGACGATGGTGTGGCAGTTCACCACGGAGGACGAACTCCCCTGCCCCAATATCCAGCACGACCGAGACGGAACGACGCACGCATATTTCAAGTTTGTGCCTGTAAGCAAATGCCGGAAGTGTCCGCATAGCTACTGGAAATAAAAAACGCCCCGCAAGATGTAGCGATCTCACGGGGCATAACGATCAGCCGCTGCTTGGCTGATGGGACATTTATAGCGATGGAACGCGGGTATGTCAAAGTATATCGCAAGATGTTGGACTGCAGGTCTTACAGTAGATCGGCATTGCATCGGGCGCTCATGCTTACGATCCTTCTCAAGGCTAATTGGAAAACAGGATATTTCCGTGGCGAACTAATAGAGCCAGGACAGTTCGGGGGATCTGTAAAAGGTCTTGCTGAAGAGCTGGCCGAACCGCGCACTAATGTGATTCGCGCCCTTGCTGATCTTGTTGAAGACGGTTTTATCACGATTGAAAAAGTGGACACCAAGTGGACACGTTTTTGCATAATGAATTGGGATATTTATCAGCAAAACGAAAACACAAGTGGACACCAAACGAACAGCAAGCGGACAGCAGGCGGACACAATCAAAGAATTAAAGAATTTAAGAATAAAGAAGATTCAGAATCTAAAGATTCTTCATCTTCTCCCGCATCTGACGCTGCGGAGCTCGTTCTCAAGGGTAAGCACAAGACGATCAGGGGACGTCGTGCCGAAGCATTCAACCGCTTCTGGGAAGCGTACTCGTACAAGCGGGATCGGGCACAGGCGATAGACGCATGGGCGGCAATCCCAGTGCTGACGGATTCCCTGGTGGATCAGATCTGTGCGGCGGCAATGCAGGAAGCAGCCCGCCGACCTGACATCGAAGCCAGCGGACGCAGCCCGCAATACGCTCAAGGGTGGATCTCCGGCCGGCGCTGGGAAGACGAAGCCGACGAGCCCGCCGTTCAGATTATCAGCACACGGAGGTTCCGCCATGCGTGAGGATCAGGCTTATGCGATGGTGTGCACGCTCTATGCCACGTTCGGCAAGAGCGCACCAGCTAGGGGCAGCGCCGTTTTCCAGACCATCTTCGACCGCGTGGCCGACATCCAGGAAGAGGCAGCGGAATACATCGTAGAGCGCCTCCAGGACGGCGACGATCTGCCGAAGAATCTGGGCAAGGCTATCGTGGCTCATTGGTTCAACTGGCAGAACGAGAACGGCATCACGCAGGAAAAGAAGTACTGCCCGATGTGCGAAGGCCACGGGGCGTGGGAATGCTTCCGCCGTGTCGAGCGGAACGGAAAGCCATCATGGCTCCATATCCCATTCCGGTGCCCGCGCTGCACCGAGGGCCCGGACAAGGACAAGCTGAAGCCTGTGCAGCAGCTCCGCCGCGAGGGCTGGCTTGTGATGCCTCACAACTATCCAGGGGGCGTGATCGCGTTCCGCCGGGAGCAGGTGCTTGGCCTTCCGCCGATCCAGACCTCCCTGGTCAATCATACGCCGCAGAATATCCAGAAGCTATTATCGGGCGAAGCGCCCACACCGGCCGCGAAGCCGACGGAGGAATGCGAATGGTTCTGACTTACGAATGCAAGCGGCAGCACATACGCAGCAACACGCCGTTGGAGCACGGACGCAATGAATGGTGCCACCACACCTGTCCGCTTTATCCGGAGAAGACAAAGGTGCCGCGGGCGTATCAGCGCATTTGCTGCGCGGTATGCAATCGGAGCTTTAGGCTTGGCCGGAGCTGGGCGGAGAGCCAGAAGCCGGTGACATGCCAGGAAGGCGCCTGCCGCATGGCCTGGAAGCGGATGGACGCGGAACAGAAGCAGGAAGCCTTGGAACGGGCAAAAGAGATTGAAGATAGCTGGAGATGAGCATGAAGGGACTCAGGAGCGATATGGATCAGATCCTCGACAGGATATGCGAGCGTGTCAAATGGGCACGCACCAAGCATGCCGGGGAATGGACTGGGAATGGCAAGTACTATGCCCTGGGCGTGATCGCCGACGAGATGCGTGAGTTTGAGCACGCCGTGCTAAATGAATCCACGGAGCGCCAGGAGGACGAAGCCCTGGACGTGATCGCCACCTGCGTGCGGTTCCTTGCAAAGGAGTACGAGGCATGCCCTCGCTGATCTTCTCCATTGAGAACTGTTGGCCGGTGAACCGGACGAAGAAAGGCAAGCGAGCCTATGCGGGCTGGGACTACCTCTATGCCAGGTTCGAAAAGACATACGACGCCGGCAGCGGAGCGTGGCAGGCGATCAGGGCCGAAGGTGCCAGGCCGAAGAATGTGCATTTCGTGCTGATACCAAGTCGGCAGCTTGATGTGGCTGTGGAGCAATACCGGGATGCCCTGCTGGATCTGTGCAGGCATGTCGGCTTCACGGACAAGCGTCGGCAGCCGATCCCTGTCGAGATCACAATACTTCCCTACGACGGCGAAAAGCGGCCGCATGAATGGCTGGCAACAATTCTGGAGTATGCACAATGACGGGACTTTTGATCGTTTCTGGTGTGGTCGGCTTCTGTGCTGGTTTCGTGGCCTGCTTTATCATGTTCGCCAGGTGGTGATCCATGCCTCCGGTCAAGCACACCTTCGCTCCCGGCGTGATCCCGACGGAGCATCAGGAGCAGGCGGCATTGTGCCGCTGGTGGGCTGTGTTCTGTAAGCAGCACGGGATCCCGGAGCGGCTGCTCTATCATATCCCGAACGAGGCACACAGATCCTTTACGCTTGCGGCACGTCTCCGCTCCGAAGGAATGAGGGCCGGTGTGCCAGACCTCTGTTTAGCCATCCCACGCGGCTCCTACGGCGCTTTATACATCGAGATGAAGCGTACCAAGCATTGGCGCCTTTCCGACGAACAGCGGGCAGCTCTGAGCGAATTTGAGGGGGGCGGCAATCGCGTGGCCGTATGCAAAGGGGCTGCGGAAGCAATGGACGTGATCCAAGAATACCTGCGGGGCTAGAATGGAATGCTCAAATACTGCGAGTACTGCGGCACCGAATTTGAGACGGCGAATCCGCGCCGGATCTTTTGCTGTCCGCAACACCGCAGAGCAGCCGACAATGAGCGCAAGGCCGAACGCAGGGCCGAAGAGGCAGAACTCCGTGCCGAGTTCTCCATGCCCGATGACTGGGCGTGCAACGATCTGGGAGAGGATGTGATGGCCAACGCTCTGACGGATGACTGGACAAAAGACTGTGAGTTCTGCGCCGACGAAGCCATTGCCGGGCCAATGGCGTGCCAGGTGAAATGCTCCGGATGCAAGTTTGAAAAGGCCCGTGCGAAGAGCCGGCGGAAGGATCCGCTCATGCTCGATCTGGTGTGTGCCATGTGCCAGGACGGCGTCAAGGTCGGATGAAGTCCGCCGCGCTGATGCCGCGGTGTAAGATTGAGAATAATTTATCCGGAGGTCTGGCTATGGATGATGTTTTTGAGAAGGCACACGAATTTGTGCAGCGATGGGAAGGCGGCTATTGCGATGATGCCGGAGACCCAGGCGGAGCTACGAAGTACGGCGTCTCGCTGCGCTTCCTGCGTTCCGAGGGATACGACATCGATGGCGATGGTGATGTGGATGTCGATGACGTCAAGGCTGTGACAAAAGCCAAGGCGAGGGAGCTGTTCCGCAAGCACTTCTGGCCAGCCGACTTTGAGCGCCTGGCGGCTACGCATCCAAGGCTTGCCACGGCGGCCTATGATACCGCGGTGAACATGGGCCCTGGCTGGGCAAGGCGCTGGGTGCAGCGTGCTGTCGGTACCAAAGAGGACGGCGTATGGGGCCCGATGACGTGGGCCGCCATCAAAGAGGCGCCGGACTTCATAAGCGTATGCAACTTCGTCGAGTTCCGGCGTGCCCGGTATGAGTACCTGGCCAAGCAGAACCCCGACCTCAAGAAGTTTTTGAAGGGCTGGCTCAATCGCGTCAACGCTCTGCTTGTGGAGGTGTCGAAATGACATACAACGGGCTGCTTGTAGACGAGAACGGGATCATAGGAACCAACGTGCGTTTTGAGCGCATTAGACGCATCACCGGCTACCTGGTCGGCACGCTCGACAGGTTCAACAACGCCAAGGCGGCCGAAGAACACGACCGCGTCAAGCACTTCAACATGATGCACGCTCCATGGACGCCAGCAGGCCGTGACCAGATGGCGGCAAGGGGGCTGTGATGCTCAAGCCCGGATCAGTCTTCTTCCTGTGTGCGATGGTGGCAACGGCGACCGTATACAACATGTGGCTCCGTGGCCAGGTGGTTGAGAGGCAGGCGGAGAACGCTGCGCTCAAGGCAACTGTGCAGGCGAACGAATCCGCGTTGCATCAATTACGGGCGGAGATTGCCCGTAGGGACACGATAATAGCCGAACGCGACCATCGCATCGCGTTGGCGGAAAAAGAGGCTCAGACGCTCCTGGGCGAATTGGAGAGGATGCAGAATGAGGATCCTGTCGTTGCTGCCTGGGGTGGCGTGGCTGTGCCTGACGATGTGCTGCGGCTGCTCAAGAACGGAATATGTCACGCGGACGGAGATGGTGAAGCTGGATCCGCCGGAGGCGCTGATGCAGACCGTTGACGTACCGAAGCTGACAGGCGGCACAAACAGAGATGTGGCGGCCTGGGCGATTGCGCTCCAGGAAGCCCTGGCAAGGGCAAACGAGAACATACGAGCAATCAGGGAATGGGCAGCCGATGAACGAGATAGATGAATTTGTGGCTGCGGCCTGGGCAACGGTGCCCTACCTGGCTGTCGGCGTTTTTGGCTGCTGCCTGCGCAATCTGAAACGGTGGCGCGGGTGGCGTAACTTCATTCTCACAACGCTGACCACGTCCTTCGGCTGCTTCATCCTGGGCACGGCGTTCAATGACTTCGGCCTGTCACAGGGCTGGGCGTTCGCGCTGTGCGGCGCCATCGGATACAGCGGCGGCTCCCTGGTCGATGAGTTCTTCAGCATTGCGAAGGACAAGATTGATCAGGCTGCGGACAAGGCGGCAAGGAAGGGGTGACAATGTCACCGATGATGAAACTTTTTGCAAAGGAGTACCTGGTGGATCTGTGCGGCGCCGATGCCGCCATACGAGCCGGGTACTCCCCGCGCACAGCGGCACAGAAGGCATACGAGCTTATGCAGAATCCGGAAGTCAAGGCGCTGATCGAAGCCGGCATGAAGGAACGCGAGGAACGCACCGGTATCACGGCCGACTATGTGCTGGGCAATCTCCAGCAGCTTGCCGAGCGCTGCATGAGCGAGGAGGACTTCCAGCCAGGTGCGGCGGCCAAGGCGCTTGAACTCCTTGGCAAGCATCTGAAGCTCTTCACGGACAAGGTCGAGGGCAAGACCGACGGAAGCATCACGCTCCGCTGGATGCGGCCCGACGAGGTGGACGATGGAGATTAGGATTCCATACTGTCCGCGATTCCCTCAGACGGAGATACACAAGAAGCTGGCGACACACCGCTTCAGCGTGCTTGTGGCGCACCGGCGAATGGGCAAGACCGTATTGAGCATAAACCACATTATCTCGATGGCGGCCAACGTGAAGCGAGCCAGGGCGTTCTATGCCTACATCGCGCCATACCGCGGACAGGCCAAACAGATTGCCTGGGCATACCTCAAGCACTACACCGCTGCGATCCCTGATCTTGTGGTGAACGAGACCGAGCTGATGGTAACGCTCCCGAACGGTGCGACGATCCGCCTGTTCGGCGCTGACAATCCCGATGCGCTCCGCGGCCTGTACTTCGATGGCGTGATCCTGGATGAGGTCGCACAGATGCGGCCCGAGGTCTGGGAGGAGATTGTCCGCCCTGCTCTGTCTGACCGCATGGGCTGGGCCGTCTTCATTGGCACGCCGAAGGGGCCGAACCTGTTCCAGACGCTCTATGCCGATGCGCTCAAGTTCTCCAAGGAAGGCACGAAGGACTACGATCCGGACTGGTGCGCCATGCTGTACCGCGTGGATCAGACGCACACGGTGCCCGAAGAGGAACTGCGCAAGCTGCGCCGCGAGATGTCGGAGAACGCATTCCAGCAGGAATACATGTGTGACTTCGGGGCAAGCTCCGATGACATTCTTATCCCGCTGACGATCGTGCAGGAAGCCGCCGGCCGCGAGATGGATCCGGTGATGTTCCAGAAGGCTCCGATTGTCCTGGGGGTGGACGTGGCTCGCTTCGGTGATGACCGATCCGTGCTGACGGTGCGCCAGGGCCTCATGGTGTTGGAGCAGGAGAGCTACAGGCAGCTGGATCTCATGACGCTGGCCGGCAAGGTGGCCGACAAGGCATACACCACGGGCGCCGATGCGGTCTTCGTCGATGGTGTGGGCGTAGGTGCCGGCGTAGTCGACAGGCTGCGGCAGCTTGGGCTGGACGTGATAGACGCACAGGCCGGCATGAAGCCGTCGGATCCAAGCCGCTTCGTCAACAAGCGTGCAGAGATGTGGGCCGCCATGAGGGACTGGCTCAAGGACGGGGGCAGCATTCCGGACGATGCGGAGCTGATCGCCGACCTCACCGGCCTGACGTATGGCTTCGATGCCGCCGGCCGCATGCAGCTGGAAAAAAAGGAAGACGCCAAGAAGCGCGGGCTCCCCTCCCCGGACACCGCGGATTCCCTGGCGCTGACGTTCTTTGCTCCAGTGTTTGTGGAGCGCCGGCTGCCCGGCACCGGCACCAACGGCTTCGGCGATGGCTACAAGCCCTGGACGCCGTATGCCGATGAGGAAGCTGATGGCCGTGCTCCATATGGAGGCTATGGATACGATGATCGAGTTCAGTTTTAGCGATGCGTCCAGCCTGGAGGCACGCACGGAGATATGGGACTGGATACGGCAGGAGCGCCTGGAGAATGTGATCCTGTCGCACCTGGATCGGCCCGCTACTCTCAAGGACTGGCTGGACAATACCGACCGCGGCACCGTGTGGAGCATCGATGTGGACGGCTTCAGCTACGCCGTGACCTATGTGCAGGACTGCGTCGGAAGTATCCCCGTCATCCATTGCAGCGTGTGGCGTGATGCGCGGAAGTGGTGGAAAAACATTTGGTTCGCCGCACTACGCAAGACTGCTACTGTGTACGGAAGTAAGGCTGTCCTCGCATGCTTCCCTGCCAAGTATCGGCATATCCGGAACGCATGCCGGGATACTGGATTTGAGATGATGGGCACACTCCCAGGCGGAACCACGCTGCGGGGCAAGCCCGCGGATGCCGTGCTGGCAATATGGAGGGCATGACATGGGACTGGGAAAGATCGTCAAGAAAGTCACGCATGCGGTGAAGAGCGTTGCCAAGGCTGTCGGCAATGTGGCCACCTTCGGCTACATCGGCCAGAAGGAACAGACCAAGGCGCTCAAGAAGCAGACCGATGCGGAAGTCGCTGCGGCACAGATGATGGCGGATGCCGAAAAGGAAGCCGCTGCGAACACGCCGGAGGATCAGCAGGAAGCTGTTGCTGCCGCCGTGCGTGATGAGGAATCGAAGGCCATCAAACGACGGCGCGGTATGGCCGGGACGGTGAAGACGTCGGCCCTGGGAACCACGGGCGGCGTGAATACCGGATCGAACAAGCTTGGCGTTACGGGGTAGGCTATGAAGCTGAGAGAACTTCAGCAGCTTGTCCAGCACGTCGAGGCACAGCGTAACAAGCGCATGCCTGTCTGGCAGGAACTGTCCAGGTTCATGGCTCCGCACCGCGGCGTGTTCCCTGGTGAGGAGCGCGAGAACCTACGCAACAGGCACCAGTTTAACAACGTGGCGGCCAGGGCGCTCCGCAAGAGCGCTGCCGGCATGACAGAAGGCATGACGCCGGCGAATCTGCCCTGGTTCCGACATGACTATATCGACCGCGACCAGCGCGAGATAAGCGGCTCCAGGGAGTATGCAGACGCCGTGGACGAACGCTTGAACGCTATCCTGGCGGCTGGCGGCTTTTACCAGGCGATCCATTCCTTCAACCTGGAACTGCTCTGCTTCGGCTGCGCCCTGCTCTATGAGGAACAGAGCATGCAGACCGTTGCGCATTTCGAATGTCCGACTGTCGGCACCTACGCCGTATCGACGGACGGGAACGGTATGCTGGACTTCGTGTCGCATCGGCTCCAGTTCACGGCCCGCGAGCTTGAACGCAAGTTTGGCCGTGCTGCCCTGTCGACGAAGGTGCAGGCAAGCCTGGAAACGCGGCCCTACGAGGAAGTCGAGGTCGTGCACGTTGTCATGAAGCGTGGCGGTGTGGACAAGCGCAAGATCGACCGCAGATCGAAGCCCTGGGCGTCGTTCTGGTACGAAGCCGACAACGCGGAGCATCTGCTCGACGAAGGCGGCTACGATGAAATGCCCTACTTCTTCACGGTATGGCAGGACGCTCGCGGCCGGTATGGCGTCGGCCCCGGCGATGAGGCGCTCGCGGATCAGAAGAGCATCGAGACCTATGAGATGTACAAGAGCATGGGCCTGGAGAAGACGCTGGATCCTCCGCTGATCATGCCTGGCACGCTCAAAGGCCGCGTTGATACTCGTCCAGGCGGCAAGAATACAGGCGGCCTTACGGCTGCCGGCAGTCAGATCATCCCGCTGTATCAGATCGACTTTGGGCATTCCCTTCCCTACGTCCAGCAGGAGATTCAGACCGTATCGGCACGCATCGAGGACAGCCTCATGGCTTCCGTGTTCGCGTCCATCTCGATGGATCAGCGGCCGGCACAGATGTCCGCCACGGAGTTCATGGCTCGCAAGCGTGAGGCTACGCAGCAGATGGGGCCGGCTATGTCGGCATACGAGCCCAAGGTCTTGAACCGTGTGCTTGAACGCACCTACGCCATCGCAGACCGCCTTGGCTTCATGCCGGATCCTCCGCCGGATCTGGGACAGCAGTTTGTGCTGGACGTGGACTACCTGGGCCCGATGGCGCAGTCGCTCCGCCAGACCGGCAGCGACACGACCAGGCAGCTCGTTTCCGACGTGCTCCCCCTGGCACAGGCCAATCCCGACGTGCTGGACAAGCTGGATCTGGATCAGGTGGTCGATGAGCTCGCCCGCGGCATTGCGGCACCTGGCTCTGTGGTGCGCTCCGACAGCGATGTTGAAGACATCCGCAAGGCTCGCGCCGAACAGCAGGCACAGATGCAGCAGCAGCAGATGGCGATGGCACAGCAGCAGCAGATGATCGACGCGGCCAAGATACCGACTGAGGGCACGCTTGGCGGTGAGATGATGGGCGGAGGCATGTAGTGCAGACGTACCAGGAACGGCAGGACGCCGATACCAGGGACAAGATCCATGCCAGACAGCGCGTGCAGGACTTGCATGATCTGCTGGAACTGCCCGGCGGATACAGGTGGATGTCTGAGCTCCTTCGGGGGCTCGGCGCCGGCTGTATGACGAACGGCGATGTGGATCAGACCATGAAGAACATTACAGAGCAGCTTCTCGATGACATGGCGGAGGCGCATCTCGATGCGTATCTCCGCTTCTGTGCGGAGCTGCGTAACGCGAAATACAAGGAGACAGACAATGTCGCAGATGAATGAAGCTCCCGCTGATGCCGTAGCAGATACCGGCTCCGCCGCAGTAGAAAACAATGCTACAACCACAGAAAACACCGGTGCTGCACCGGCTGAAGGCGGTGATTCCGGACAGACTGCTCCGGAAGCCGGCGCTGAATTTGGCGGCGGTGACTGGAAGGAACAGCTCCCGGAAGCATGGCGCGGACAGATGGACGGCGTGAACTCCCTGGAGGAAGCGCTGGACGCCATGAAGCGCGGTATGGACTATCGCCCCGCTGCGAACGCGGATGACCTGGTATCGAAGTGGCCTGACAACGTCGAGTACGACGAACAGGTGAACCGGGAGTTCCGCGAGCTCGGCGTGAAGATCGGCCTTACGAAGGAACAGGCGCAGGCGCTTGTCGACTTTGAATGCCGCAGCCAGCAGGAAATGGAGGATCGGGCTATCGAAGCCGACATCCAGGAACTGCGTGCAGCCTGGGGCGACAGTTTTGAAGCCAATGCGAACAAGGCAATGGAAACCATGCTCCGCATTGACAAGCTAATGGATAACCGGCTCTCCGCCGCATTAGGCGTGCATGGTATCAAGGGGAGCCCGGTGCTTATGGAAGCGTTTGCCAATATCGGCAGACTGATCTCCGAAGATACCATTTCCGGCGGAAGCCCTGCTGCCGGCAAAGAGGTAACGGAGAGCGCAGAAGACATGTTCAGGGGTATGTTCCATTAATTGGAACGGAGGTTACTCATGGCCGTATCTCAGACTCTTAGAGAGATTGCCATCGACAAGGCCAAGAAGCGTCCTGAGCTTGTCGACTACATCACCGAAGACGCACCTATCCTCGATCAGCTCAAGTGGATCTCTGCTTCCCACGGGCTCTGGAACGTCGAAGAAGTTCTGAGCGACATCACCGGCGCCCAGTTCGTCGATCTTGACGCTCCCCTACCCACCCTGGACAGCAAGACCAAGCTGCAGCAGACCTACGTCTCCGTCCTTGGCGGAGAAATGGTGGTCGGCGAAGACAAGGCAGCACAGTTCGGCGGCGCTCCCAAGTACTTTGCCAAGCGCGAGAAGCATATCCTCCGCAAGGCCGGTATGGACACCGAAATTGCCATCTTCGACAACTACTGGCGTAAGGCTGCTGTGAAGCAGAAGCTCTACACCAAGGCCGGCGGCTCCGGTTCCGCCCTGTCCACCATTGTCGTGTGCAAGTTTGACGAAGCCCTCAACACCGGCATCTACGATCCCACGCAGTTCAGCTCCGGCCGTCTCATCGAGCCCAAGCCCATCAATGGCGGCAATCTGTATCAGATCAACGCAGCCGGCACGCTCGGCTACGGTGTGCGCTACAAGGGCCGCTTCGGCTGGCAGCTCCTTGAGCCCAAGGAATGCGTCTATGCAATCTGCAACATCGACGCCAATCACCTGCCCACCCTCGACATGCTGGAAGACGCCATCGACGCCGTCAAGGGCAAGCCTTCCAACACCATGATTCTCGGCAACTACAAAGTGCTCCGCAAGACGCTGTCCGCTCTCAAGATGGCCAACATCCAGTACAGCAACGGCGACCAGAGCATCAAGACTTTCATCGGCGACATCAACGGCATCAAGATCTGCGGCTCCTACAACGTCTCGGATCTCAACGAAACCGCTGTCGCATAAGGAGGACTGAACCATGTTCGCATACGGTTCCGACAATCGCTTCCACGATCAGTACTTCGTCCAGGGCGCTACCGCCGTCGGCGACTACGGCCCCCTTTGCGCTGGTGGCAGCGTCAACGGCGGTGTAGCCATCGTTGTGGCCGCCAAGACCGCTGTGGCTGCTTCTGGCCTCAAGCTCTCCTACAAGCAGGCTGACAAGGAGAACGGCAGCTTCACCGCTCCTGCCGACGCCAACGTCCTTACCTTCGGCGGCTCTTCCTACGCAGCCGGTGACATCCTGGGCATGATGATCCTGCCCAATGACTGCAAGGACTACGTCAAGGCCACCCTGTCCGGAACTCTCAGCTCCGGCTCCGTGGACGTCTATCTCCAGTACCTGGCTCGATAGATCTGGCTGACGCAATATGCTGAAAGGGCCCCTGGAGCAATCCGGGGGCTTTTTCTATGCGCCGCAGTCATGCGGTGTGCCATGATTCCAGCAAAGGAGGCTGTCATGAGAACAGAACAGTCTATATCGAACCGGTACACAGTCACGGCGGGCGTTCTGGCCTACTCTGTGACATTCCCTTTGTATGAGGCCGGCGATGTCACGGTGTTCCTGTCGACCGACGGAGGCGACACCGAACGCCAGCTCTCGCTGGGCAGCGACTACTCTGTCGCAATCAACAGCAACATGATGGGCGGAACCGTAACGCTCAAGGCCGGCGTGGCGTCCCCTGGGAACCTGCTCGCCTTCCTTTCGTCGGTGCCTTATACGCAGGAGCTCGATCTGACGGGCGTGTCGACTATCGACGTGCAGGCCACGGAAACACAGCTCGACCGCATGGAGCAGCAGATCCAGCAGCTCAAGGAACTGTCGGATCGTCATCTCAAGGTAACTGCCACGGGTGACAAGACGCCCGACCAGGCAATGAAGGATATCCTGGACGTGGCGGAGCACGCCGGAGAATACGCCCAGCTCGCCGACCGCGCCTATCAGGAAGCGTCCAGCGTGCGCGATGACGTGCAGGCCATGTACAACGGCCTAGCTCCTATCGTGCCCGTGCTGGATGACGTGGTGGCGCTGGCTCCTGTTGCCGGAAGCATTCCTGTCACGGCGGCCAACGCGAACAGCATCAGGATCGTGGCCGACGATCTGCAGGGCCTCCCGCTCATGTCGCTCGACCTTGGCTACGTCCGTGATCCAGCAGAGCCTATCAACGACGCCAATGGCTCCATCCTCGCACAGCTTGTCGAGAACGCCGACGCCATCGCAGACATCGCCGACCACCTCGACGAACTGCTTGGTATCGTATCCACGGCACAGGCTGCAGCCGCAGAAGCACGGCAGTCCGCGTCCTCCGCAATGGCATCCGAAGCACGCATCCAGAGCCTCGAGGACGAGACGAGAGAGCTGATCGCCACCAACTACGCCGAGGTGCTCCAGAATGGCAATTGATGATGACGCCGAAATTGGCAAGCGGTATCCGAAGGACTCCGACCAAGGCGCGAAAAACATCGTCGACCTTGTGAGGGCCCTCAAGGAATACAGGTCGGGCATCTCAGGCCGCATAGAGCAGCTTGAATCGTCCGTTGACGGCATAGACTCCGCCATACAGTCCGCGGTCTCTGAACAGGTGGCAACGCTCCAGCAGGAGCTGGCTACCGTAGACTCCCGCATCGCTGCTGCTGTTGCGGCGGTGCGGAATCAGATTCTCGACGGCGTGGGCGAAGACTTCGATACGCTCATGGAGCTGGCGCAGGCCATCGGGGACAACGCCGACCTGATAGGTGGGCTACAGGACGTGGCGAAGAGCCATGTGCGGTATGACGGGGCACAAACGCTCACGGACGCACAGAAGACGCAGGCGCGGTCGAATATTGGGGCGGCAAGCACGGCACAGCTTGGGGACTACCTGCCGAAGACGGGCAAGGCCGCTGATGCTGCGAAGGCGGATGTGGCGTACTCTGTCGCGTGGAACAGCGTGACGGGCAAGCCAGACCTCTTCAAGAGCGGTGATGTGGTTATGAATACCAATCCGTTCGGCGGAAGGCGTCTTTACATCAACAGCATCGACAACGCTCTGTTTGCAGCCCATAAGAAGTGGTTTGTCACGGGAACGCTTCATCAATGCAATGTGAACGGTGTGGAATATCCATATCACGGCGACAATCCTGTCGATGACAATTATTGGGTGGATAGTCCAAACCTCTCCAGCCTTGACGCAGGACAAGCCTTTGATGGTTCCTATGAATCGCAAATGCGAGTTCCTGATGGGTACTATGCTAAGATTCGTATCCAGTTTTCTAACGAGGAAGGATGGACTCCTAGCACAGCTAAGTCGGTTTTTACCGGGTATCCCTACGGGACTTTTTACTTCAGCTTCTACTACTTCGGCTATCCGAAGCACATTGAAGTGAGAACGTATAACAAATTTGCAGCGCACGGTATTGGCTGGCACAAGGCTGATGCTTCTCCGTTTTATACGGAAACGAGCCACCAGCAAGAAATATGGCAATGCACAAACAATGGCGACTATCAGAGGACGTGCATAGAGTTTATCATATACGGGCGTCCAGCTTCGCAATATGTAAGCGGTTACATGACAGGCTTGTCTGAAATAGACTGGAGCTTGCAACGTCCGTCTATGGCTAATGACTCGCCTACAGTTACAAAGTATGGGCCGCAGAAGCTTTTTTACACGCTGAATTTAGGCGATCAAACTACGAACAATGTAAGCATTGCCCCATCTGGTAGTGTTACTGCAAAAACATTTTATGGTGCGCTCTCAGGTACGGCTACTCGCGCCACAGCCGACGCGGATGGCAACAGTATCTCCTCGACCTATCTGAAGAAGACGGATGCCTCCTCGACCTACCTCGGCAAGACGGCGAAGGCTGCAAGTGCTGCTGTAGCTGATTCAGCCACACAGGACGGAGACGGCAACGTCATCGCTGATACCTACGTCAAGGACAAGCTGGACGAGAAGACCTACACCAACGTCATTATCAACAACTCCTCGGCCAACGGTAAGTGTGAGAATTATCACCGTGGATTTGCTACGATCTCTCCAGATTCGTATGCTTCACAGTGGAAGGTCAGACTTCGCATAGAAGCGTCGTATGTTTACACAAACGGCAATACCTATGTGCAGCAGGTAGACTCTGCCATATACGGATATGGTAATTCTAATACTGTTGCTTATGCAAATTTCAACGCTATGACTAGTACGTCATACAGACCTTTTGCATATTTGCGAGTTTATCGTCCAGTAGATGGAAGTCAGCTTTCTGAATATCCTTTCAGACTTTGCATCAATGGCGCAAGCCATTATAACGCGACTAACTCTTTTTCAAGAACAATAAAAGTTACACTACTTGAACAAGTAAATTGTTCAGTCAATCTGTTTGACGAGATGTCGTCAGACGATTATCAGGTGTTTTATTATGACGGAATAGCTTTATCAAAGGAACAGAAAAAAAGTGTTGGATATATAACTTATAGTAGTGCATCAAGCCAATCGATAAATGCTACAGATCTAAACTGTGTTGATAATGGCCTACAGGAAACTGGTGATGTTAATAACTATGAACGGATTCAAGATGCCTACTTCCGTCCATACGTTGGAACAAGCATTCTTTATGCCTACAAGCTGTGCATGATGGGGGATGACAACAGGCTTTATCCTCTCGTCACGACAACCAGCAACGCCTTCAATAAAGCAGTCCAGACTGTTCCGCTCAGACCGGATTCCATTTGGTACTACGGGTCTAGCACACAGATAAACGCTGGCGCTCTTATTGGTGGCAGCACGCTTTACAAAACGTTCCCTGTATCCAACTGCAAGTACACGTTCAATACGGACATCGCCGTATATCAGACGGTCTACCTTTGCGGCGACTTCGATGCTTCGACAGGGCTTTTCACGCTGGAAACGAAGGACAAGAACGGCAATGCCAGCATCACCGACTTCTATGTACAGGTGCCGATGAACGCCGCTCTCACGAACAAGGCGACGTACTTCCGCACAGGCAAGTACTACATCCTGCTCGGCGGCTCCTTCAGCACCGTGAACTATATGCAGCTCTTCATCGAGCATCCGATGTACTACTTCGACGGCACGAACCTTGTGCCCGTTATCGCCTCGGCAGTCCGTGCGACTGCTGACGCGGACGGCAACAAGTTCTCTGAGGTGTATGCGAAGAAGACGGACATCCTGCTAGGCCCCGCAGGCCCCACAGGCCCACGCGGCTATACCTTTACGCCGTCTGTCTCTGCTGCTGGCGTCCTCTCATGGACGAACAACGGCGGTCTGGACAATCCCACGCCCATCACAATCAAGGGCGCGGACGGAGCGGCTGGAGCAAAGGGTGACAAGGGCGACAAGGGTGATACTGGCTCACAGGGGCCAGCAGGCCCGACCGGGCCAAGGGGCTACACCTTCACACCCTCCGTCTCCGCTGCGGGTGTGCTGTCGTGGAGCAACAACGGCGGCTTATCGAATCCGGCAAGTTTTGATTTCGCTTCTATCGGAGGCGTTTTACCTGACAACATAGACTTAGGAGGTCTGAGCTAATGGCGAAAACTTTACAGCTTCGGCGTGGCACCACAGCCGAAAACGACGCTTTTACTGGTGCGGTGGGTGAAGTCACCGTTGATACTGAGAAGAACACCTTGAGGGTGCATGACGGAAGTACCGTCGGTGGACATGAGATTGCGACTAACGGCGATATAGCGAAGTGCCTTCCACTGTCTGGTGGGACGATGACTGGACGTGTTGTTGTGGACTACACACAGGACGGCCTAGAAGACATGGATGCTATTATTGGTAATGGCAAAAATAGGCTTGTGATAAGTGCATCTAATAATCCGGATAATCCTAATAGATTATTTGGGGCTACTTTATATTTGATGCCAAGGTCGGATAGTATATTCCCTGGTAATTTTATTCTTAGAACTGGTATAGATAGGAATATTGACTTAGAGGGAAAAAGCGATGGTGTTCTTTTATGGGATGGTAGTCAAGTCCTAACAGACTTTGGTTCATATGTTCAACAAGGTACTGACTATACTTGCTTGAAGTATAATACTGGACTTATGATACAATGTGGAATTGGTAGAACATCATCAAACGGTGCGTGTGAAAACTTCATAAACTTTACGGAGCCTTTTGCATATCCTCCTGCATTTTTTGTTACAAGTAGAGATAATGCATCATATCTTCATGTACCTAAAACTTATGGTGTAGTATCAACTACAAGGGCTACATATTTGAACTTTGTATTTAGTCAACAAACAGGTGTTTGTATGATGTCGTGTGACAATACCAACTATACTATTTCTTGGTTTGCAATTGGGTTTTGGAAATAGTCGAGGTGCAATATGAATAAATACGAAGACGGTTATAAGTTTGGTTTAGATGAATATTCCGATGTAGCTATATACTGCTATGAGAATGGCAGGGGGTATATTACAGAGATTGAATCTGACAATGGTGAGCGTAGGTTTGAACTTGTAATTGTCCCAGAACCATCTGACGAAATGCTTGCGGAACAGGCGCGACTGAAGGCCGCAGCCGAAGCCGAAGCACAGCGCGTGCCTGACTTAGAAGACGCGACCGTGGAGCTTGCGGATTACGTCGTATCGCTTGAGGAAAGGATTGCCGAACTAGAGGCGAAGCTGGAGGCGAACAATGGCTAAGATTTTTGCGAAGCAGATTAGGCAGGGGAAGATTACGCTGGATGACGTGCCTGCTAAGTGGAGACAGGAAGTCGAGGCTCTGCTGGCTGAATAAACGAAAGGCCGGAGGGAAGCCTATTCCCCCGGCCTAGTACTATACCTCCGCTACCTCTTAGGAGCGGGCACACGAACGCCGTGCGCGGCTCTAGTCTGTCTAGGATCTGCTGCACGGTCAATAAAAAAATCCCCCAAGCCTGATATTGCGCGTCGGCCTGGGGGATTCTCCGTCACTTCCGGGGCATCTCCATGTGGAAGAAATGCACAGGAATCGTCCGTAGTCCGCTGCCCACAGGGGTTACTAAAGGGTTGGCGAAATACGTTGATGCAGTTTTATGTTATTCATGCCCGTGCTTCAAGTCGAATAAGCCCCTTTGCGGGGCTTTTCTTATGCCTACTTGAACGGCCCCCATTTCACCGGGGACGCGAAGAACGTCTGATTGTTCTCCCGCTCTACTCGCTTCTGCATACGCTTGAAGTATCCGGGGTTCATCATCTCGTACATGTTGTATCCGATCAGGTAGTCCAGCGGGCCGCGGACGTACCACAGGTTGTTTCCGGGCATCTGATTCATGATGAAGCGTAGGCTTGCCTGTGCCGCACTATCGCCTTCACGAACGCGGCTGTAGATCGAAGCCAGGTCGTTTATCGTGCCTGCCGTCGGGCCCATCATGGTCGTGGTGAAGTTCTGCCCCTGCCGGCTGTAGTCGCCCAGGATGAAGTCGCCATAGATGCCGGCGCCGCCGCCCTGTACAAAAGCCGCGAGCCAGGTCTTCAAGTCGTGTGGATCGCGTGGGTTCTTTCCGCGGAGCAGATCCTTGCACACCATGCTGGCATAGCCGAACAGCGTGCACATGACGATCATCTTTGCGAAGTTATCAATCGCCTCCCTGGGAGAATCCTTGAGCTGTTCCCATTGCCTCATGAGGACTTTCTGTCCGAAGGCTACAGGGAAGCTCTTGAACTGTCCAGCACACCTGATCGCTTCACCCAGCAGCGTACCGGTGCCGGTGCCCTGGTGCATGATAGCCCTGGTGCGTGCGTCCGGCTCCAGGACGGCCGTATTGATACGGTCACGGTAGAAGGTGCGGAGCTTCTCTGCAAGCTCTTCCCTGGCCTGATCTATGCGAATCTTGGGAGCCTTCTTTCCCAGGTTGAGCAGATAGGCTTCGATGGCTTCATCGGACAGACCTTCCACGGCTTCGGGTGTAAAGTACTCGCGTCCGTCGGCTGCGCTCATGTCGCCGTGTCGGATCGTTTCCCATTCCGCGTCATTGATGCCGTAC
>CALELM010000053.1 GCA_937902665.1 uncultured Selenomonadaceae bacterium | reverse complement strand
GTTGAAACGAAAACATCAGCACCATAAAAATAAACGATAAAATTATTGAAATATTAATATTTTTATTTGATTTATATAAACTAAAAATCATCACTAACAAACCAAATACTGAATATATAGTGTGGAAAAAGCCACCTGAATTAACCAAATCCCATTCAATTCTTTTATCATTAAACATATGTATAATTGTATCAAAACCAAAAGTTTTATATCGTGATACAAAATTGCTATTATAGGTATTAATATCAAATATAATTATAGGATTTGATATTAATATACCTATAATGCTACTAACAATTATATATAACACAATTTTATGATTTTTATAATATAACAAACATACAAAAATCATAAAAACAGCAAAAACAACATTATAAGTTTTTATACCTATGCTGATACCCAACAAAATACCTGAAAGTAAAATTAAAATTTTTACCTTATATTTCTCCATACACGATAAAAAAATAGTTATGGAAACTGCACCTATAAATGTTCCAATAATTTCCGGTCCTATAATTTTACCTGTAAACCAAGATAAAGGCATTGATAAATAAAATATAATTATCCAAAAAATCTTACTATATTGTATCCCAAATAAACTATCTAATATATAAACTGCCAATAAAGGTATAGATACTAAAGAAATACACTGTATTATCCTACTTAAAAGAAAGGTTTTAGATAAATACAATATTAACCAATAAAAACTTCCATACCCCAAATAGTTTGGTAGCAAAAATATATCTTTAATACTATCTATCCTGATATTATCACTTATGCTCCAAAACATAACCTCATCTGGACATTTCGATTCAATATGCAAGTAAAAATATAGCATTATAAATCCATAAATACAAACCAGCAAGTATGTTCCTATCCTAAAAAATTTATCATCTAACATGATATCATCCTTCATAGCATTTTCTTTAAATTAACAGAAAAATTAATTGTTCTTTTTATGAATCTCCATTTAGATAATATTCCATCATTCCATTTAGATACACCATAAACGCGTTCAGGAAAAATAACATCAAATCTGTATATTTTTTGCTTATATACTTTTGCCATGTAAAGCACATACAAATCCAGTGCAAAATCATGCGGCGGATTTTTCCATCGATTATAAAATTTCCTGCTAAAAATATTAGGCTGAGCATTTATCTCATATAATCTTTCTCCCAAATAAATACTTTCAAAAATACTCATTCCAACTGTAAAAAAATTATCAAATAACGGTCGTCCTTTACGGTCACCTTTTACAAACAAATCTTCACTAGAACCATTTTCTTCTATGATATTCAAAGCCTTTATTACATCTTTGGGATCTGTCTGCATATCAGCATGAGTCCAACCTAAAAATTCTCCATTACAAGCTTTTAGTCCTTGCAATATGCCATAACCATATCCCTGATTCACTTCAACAAATACACTTCTTGAAAAGGAATATTGGGGCAACAGTCTCCCTAACACTTCTGACGAATTATCTGTTGAGCCATTATCAACCAGTACAACCTCTACGTCTTTTCTATTTATAACTTGATCAAATCTCTCCAATATCAAAGGTATATTTTCTGCTTCATTATAACATGGAATTACCACAGATAATTTTATTTTACTCATATTTAAATATCGACCTTCCTAAATACAAAAAATTTTTGACCGAGAAAATTGCATACGGTACTTGTTCCAGTAGCTGCTAGAAAAGCAATCTCAATAACACCTGTCAAATTTAATACCACGTTATTGATTGCTATATTAGTAAAGGCAGTAGCTGTATATAAAATTGCATATTTACCTATCTCATGACTCAATATTCCATTACTTTTAAATGTCCATAGCTTGTTGATTACAAATCCCGTAACTGAGCCTCCTGCAAAGGATAATAATTTCGCTAATGAAATATCCATACAAAGATATATCAAAAGTTTATATATTAAAAAGTCACTTATTACCGCACTGCATCCACCTACCAGATATTTGCCTAATTCTTTTTTATTACTTATATCCTTAAATTTATTAAACAAATTTGAATTCATTCCTTACCTACATTATTTGCATTTTATGACTAACAATCAAAAGCAGCATCATCTGTATAACACCATTTCTATTATTTTCCACCTTTATATTTTCTGTAGTAAGTTCATCAAGATGTGGCATCATATTTTCTGCTACTTCATTAAAATCAATTTTCACTAAATTTAGATCATTACCATAAAATATAACACTCTGTTGTTCCAAGTCCTGCGAAAAATCATGTTCTATATTTATCCCATATCTGCTAAGTGAAACCATCAGTGGCTCAACATCAACAGAGGAACTCAAGGTGAATTTCAAACTAAGCTCTACCTCATGCTCCATATCACAGCAATCTTTTAAATTTTTATCAAAATAGGACACAATCAAATCCGCATATGCTCTCTGTGGGGTTATATATTGCAATGTATCTGGTATTCGTACTTCTATTTGTTCTAAAATCTTTTCAAATGAATACCCTCTTTTTGATGTATCACGCTTAATTTTCCAAAATCTACGTAATATCTCATCCGTATCCATATATATCTTGAGATCAAATACTCTACGCATCTGTGGTAAATAGAATGCATGCAACCCACTCAGCACAATGTATTTTCTTGGAGTTATACGATGTGGTTCGGTAAATTTTCCCGTATCATGATCATACTCAACTCTATGTATAGAGGCACCTTTTTTTAGTTGTGCTATATCCTTTGCCTGACGATAAATATAATTTGCTTTAGGATTCAAATGTGTAAAGGTATTCCACTCATCAGCACCACGTTCCCATCGATGATCTCCATCACCCTCAATCTGTAATATATTATTTTTCCCAAAGCATTCCTCTATTATAGTCAACATTGTACTTTTTCCGGTACCACTATCTCCTGCAATGCCTATAGCAAATGGCATCCCTTTACGACGATAAAAAGCATTACTAGCCACACCATAATTATACATATCGTAGACAATATACAACAATGTGCCTGCTAAAACAGTAAACATTATATTACAATATATTTCATTACTGGATTTTAGAAAAGATAAATCATTGCCCATAAAATACAGATCTACATAGCTGCTATGGTGTGCTGTTAAGAAATATACCAAATATATAGCATTAAAAAATACATACATATTTAATACAAGATTTCTGTTGTTCATAACATTAATAAAAAATGCTGTTATAAAAGGAACAACCCAAACATACCATCCAGGCATAGGTGGAACCAGTATAAGAAATACACTAAAAATCAAGCCTACAATACTTACAAGCAAATCCTTATTCATATCACGCAACACATAAGACTGTATATATATACCAAGCAATACAAGTACAGGAAGATACAGTTTCAAATCAACAAAACTTATATACACTTTTGTCAGCATAGCCTGTTCTCTATTAAAAAGAACACTCGTCACAAAATTATCACTATAAAATGGAAGAATCACTAAAAAAGATATACATAATACACAGGCACTTATATTTAATAACTTTTTCCATTCATTTTTCTTTGCAAGATAAACTGCCATCAATGGAATTACTGCTAAAATATGAAGCTTTGTCATCAATGCCGCTGCCAGAAAAATACTTGTTATAATTGTACTGCTTAAATCATGTTTTAGAAAATAATATATGGCCCCAACAATCAATGTTGTTGGGATAATATCCAGTTGCCCATGCATATATGTAGAATACAATATTATAGGTGAAGCAAAATATAATATACCTATATATTTTCTGTTACGAGGATAAAGCTTCATAAGAAAAAACATTCCAAGGAAATCAAAAAACAGCAAAGGCACTTTACACATAATATTGCCTATAATATTCCCTGCAATACCTAAAGTATTAATAAAATATACACTTAGATATTCAATAAACAGCATTAGCGGTGGATATGGAAATGCTACTATTCCATTATCATCTAAAAAATCATCATAAGGGTTTATGTCATTATTTAGAATATAATTTTCCACAAATGGTATAAACAGCTTATTTTCATAATCAGAGCTGAATAACGCCATCAGTATAATTTTAAATAATGTAACTGCAAAAATAAAATAATAAAATTGCGTCCACGAATTTCTAAATTTAATCTTTTGGAATAAATCCTTTATCGTTAACATAACTCCTCCAGTATCTTATCGTTGACATATATTCTTCATAATCCTTAGGAGTACCCCATCCAATATATCTCTCTATCTCAAAAACTTTACATATTTGCCCTAATTCCAGAGAATGTTTTACTACCTCATCAACATAGAACTCGCCGTTTATGCGATCATTTTCTAAAATCATTTTCTCTGTTGCCTTAACAAAATCACTGCCATGACGGAACCAAAATGTTGCTACAACAGCATGGTCATTCATCGGATCATCAGATATAGCCTTCTTTATGGATAAGCCTGTAACATTTTCGTTGTTATCAACCCTAATCCATCCATACGCATTAGGATTAGCTAATACAGCCTCATTATGTCGATATGTAAAAACTAAAACATCAGCCTGTGTTTTTATTTTATTAAATTTTTCTTTATCAATCACCATTCCATTGTCACAGCCTGCAATCAGCAATTCATTATCATTATTTATTTTATCTTTTGCCAATAAACAGGTTGAAGCCTGCCCTTCCGTAAGATTCTCTACTGTAATAAAATTCGCTTTCGGATAATGTTTCAGTATTTCATCCTCTACTCCGTCTTTCTTATGAAATGTCCTGTCAATATATATTACATTCCTTCCATCATCTGATACACAAGGCAAGTCCTTAGTTGCACATACAACCATTGGACAGTCTTTTCCAGTACGTCTGTCTGTAGTCAAAATCGCTGGTTTATGTACACTATAACCCTCTTTGGCAAAACGGCTGCCTGCTCCAGCCATAGGGATAACAATGTTTATCATCTTTCAAACCTCCTGCAAACTTCAGTCCAAAATTCATAGTCACGCATATCTTCTGGAGTTCCCCACTGACAAAAATAATCTACGTTAGTTGGAATCCACACTTTTAAACCATCCTTCACCATAAAATTATATGGCAAGCTGGCATAATACTCTCCATTTATACTCTGTTCGCTATCAACTAATATCTGACAATATTTCTTTAAAATAGCACCAGACTTAAAATAATATGTTCCCGGAGAGTGTTTAGCTTTAGTCTTATCTTCCTCAAAAGAGAACTTTTCCCTTATCTCTATTAAATTATCTTCCACATCAGTAAGGCACGATGCATAAAAATTTTTAGCTGGCAACAGATTAGGATGAAAGCCAGTATAACATGGTACACACCCTTCACAACCACGTTCAACAACATCATGTTTAAACTTATTCCAATCCCATACCATATAAAAATCACAGTAATTGATTATAGCTGGCTCATCGTCTTTAATAACCGATCCAGCTCGAAGCACATCAAAAACAGGCCCCTTTTTAACCCATTTATCAATAGAAAAGATTTCACAATCAGGTGCCAAGGATAAAAGATATTCTCTCATACCACTAATTGAATCAAGATGCTCCTGGCGGCATACAAAAACAAAATGATCATTAGTAGAATACATCCCTTTTACAATCCACTCAATAATCTGTCTGCCTTGCACCTTAATAAACGGTTTTAAGTCTTTATACCCTGCAGCAACAAATCTGGAACCATAACCTGTCATTGGAATAATAATCTGCATGTCAGCACCTCATTTCATATTCTGCCTGTATTTTTCTGATTCTAAATTCAGCAGGCAATTCTGTTCATCTATAGACAAAGAATCTAACTCATCTTCATCATCTAACATTGATACCATAACATTAAATCGCAACACGCACTCTATTTCTTTGGCTTTCTTTACATTAGATGCAACAATATATGCCATATTCTTATATATAATAATAGCAGGATAACCATTGTCACAAATAAATTTATTTACCCCATCACTATTTATACCATTTAATGCGGTATCGCTTTTAATAATAAAGCATTTTCTATTCATATAAATAAGTGAATCTGGACATAACGGAATACATACATCATTATTTTTCTGTAAATAATCATATATATATTTATCAGTAGAATAATAAAGTATTTTATTTTTGGGGATTAAGCCAATACCAGAAAGCTTATCATATAAATATGTAGTTAATTCAAATGGCTCAAGATACTGTTTATCCAAAATCATTCTAATTTTTGCTAATACATTTTCTGTCCTGTAAATAACCTCTTCTGCATTGTCTGCACTAACTACTAATCCATGGTTTTTTAGAAAAATAATATCAAACTCTTTATTTGTATCACCTTTTGCCTCCATGTATGACTTAACATAAGTCTGTGCAAGCTTAATACCTGGTGTTGCATATCCAACAAATAACGCTTCTGGAAATAGATTTTTTAATATTTTTATACCATTTTTTCTAGCTAACATAACATTAACTAGAATAGGATGGGTATGTAATGTCACCTTCTTTGTTATAGCATGAAGAAATGTTTCTATAGATGGACGCTTACCTTCAATAGTATTGTCTGTAATTACCTTTTTACCGATTTCCTCCGATAAAATGGTATCAGAATTGTTATACATAAATTCTGATATAGCTCTATAATTAACTTTTGAAAATCCTTCTTCCTCCGTTATTTCAGCCATCTGGTAACCTGATGACTTGATGAGCATTTCAGTATCTGAAATTTTAACAGAACTGTTGCCGCCACCGGCCTGAACTAAATCTTCACGCATTCCTGCGTATTTTGATATTTTTATAAATTCGTTAAACATACTTTCTCCTCACTATTTAATCACATAATTTATATCAACATATCCTGTATTCTTATTATAGAACCATGCTACACCTTCTTGCAGAAGAGATATCCTTAAAATATATTGACCTACTTCCTGAGGTAAAGCAACAAACATATCTATACTATTCGCTTCATTAGGAAAAATATTTTTTCCTATATTAGTTCTTATACCTTCCATAATTACATTATTCATGTTGCCAACTTTAAACCACTGATATGATACATATATAGCATTAGCACCATTATCGTTGGGCAAATTATGCCAAACCTCATTAGTTTTATTTAAAATATTTACATTCAACACCGTATATCTTTTACTCGGACAAAATACATATTCAAAAGGCATATCAGACCAAATAGCTCCTTTATCCTCATTAACATATATTTCAGAAGAGAATTCATTTAAAGCTATAGATGTATTATCTCTTTCAGATACAGGTAATCCATATTTACATGCCCAAAGACCTTTAGCATGGTTATCGGTACAAATTAACCCAGTAATCAATACCATACACATAAATCCTATCAACCCTATTTTATATATTTTTTTACTATTTAAACAGCAAGAACAGCTTTTATCTAATGACATAATTACAACATATATCCATAATGATGTAATCCCTTTTAAATATCCACTATAATGCATCATTACTGTTGGTCCAAATGAACCTAATAATATAGTAAATGGAATTATTGACCAGTATAATTTATTTTTCATCCCCCTTGTTAATGCTAAATATAATGTAATCCATATAGTCATAAAATAAATTATTAATCCGCATAACTCAATTGTATTATCAGTGTTCAGTGCAATTATTAAATAATCATAAAATCCCGTCATAAATAATTGCGTTATACCCAACGCCTGTTTAAATGGTGCTACACCAAAATGATAGGTTACGTACATATACCATGTAATAAATATTATTCCAGGTATAGCCAGTATTGCAGAAAAATTAATGTTGTATTTTTTATCTTTATCTATATAACCCAAAACACCTAATAAAAAAATAATAAAAGCTATAGCTATATTACCTTCTCTACACAAAGATGCTAGTGTTATAAAAATTGAATACAATATATATTTTCTTTTTAAAATTAGTATAAATGCAAAAATCATAAATGCATCTGCTGCTCCATCTGGCAGAGCATGACGTAATGTAATTTGTACACCACATGATAATATCCATGGTAATACCCATAATACCGAATTTCCATTATCATTCAAATATTTGGCAAAATAATATGTTGCTGCTGTTAAAATCACTATATAAACTAATGTAAAAATTTCAACAGATACTATGCTATAACCCATAATATGAGCTACTAAGTATGCTATTAAAGGTAAACCTATTCTTTGATATCTATATGATGGAGCATCAATGTGGGATGCAGTGTCACTTAAACCTAATATATCATTTGATATATAATAATAAAATTGACCATCCCAGCCTACAGATCCATCATCACATATAGTTACTATGATATTTTTTAATCCGTCTGGAACACCAAAAAATTTTGATGGCAGTATCAACCATTGAAAATTCCCTGCCAACTCAGTTGATACATAATTCAATAAGCCAACAACAGTTATTCCCAGAGATATAATAGTTAGCACCATTGGCTTATTGATACAAATTTTTTTCATTTTGTGTTGATCCCCCATATACATATAATTGAAAGAACTATGGTTGCCCAAATAGAGGCAGAATGTTGTGATATAAGTTAGCTGTAACACCTTGACCACAACAGGTAGATAACAAATTGAACAAATCATACAACAATTTGTCAGCAATTTGTCATCTGTTCCAGCAATTCCTCTGTTTTCTCTTTCAGCAAACCAGCATCCTGCCTGCTTTCCACGTTCAGTCGAAGAAGCGGCTCTGTGTTGGACCTGCGCAGGTTGAACCTCCAGTTGTCATATTCCACGCTCAGCCCATCCACATGGGTCACCTTTCCAGTTGCTCCATAAATCCGCTCTATCGCCTCCATCACAGCTGCCGCATCCTTGACTTTTCGATTGATTTCGCCGCTGATAGGATACCTCTCCTGACGTTCCCGAATCAGCTCCGACATCGTCCTTCCGCCGGATTTTGACAAAAGCTCCAGCACGAGCAGCCAAGGTATCATTCCGCTGTCGCAATAGCAAAAATCACGGAAGTAATGATGGGCACTCATCTCGCCCCCATAAACAGCATCCTCCTCACGCATTTTCTCCTTGATAAATGCATGGCCGCTCTTGGAAACAATCGGATGTCCCTGTGCCTGTTCCACAACTTCCACCGTATTCCATACAAGCCTTGGATCGTGAATAATCCTTGCTCCCCTGTTTTTCTTGAGAAATGCTTCTGCGAGGAAGCCAACCATGTAGTACCCTTCAATAATGTTACCGTTCTCATCGAATACGAAGCAACGATCAAAATCACCGTCCCAAGCAATACCGAGATCTGCCCCCTCCGCAATCACTGCCTTTGCCGTTGCCTCACGGTTCTCCAAGAGCAACGGATTCGGCACGCCATTGGGGAAATTGCCATCCGGTTCATGGTTTACCTTGATCATTTCAACAGGCAAGTGCTTTTCCAGTTCATCCAGCACAGCCCCCGCAGCGCCATTTCCTGCATTCACAACGATACGGTAAGGCTTCAGCTGTTCCACGTCCACATAAGTCAGCAAATGTGCCACATAGTCCTGCATCAAATCAAGCTTCTCGATTTTTCCCAATACCTTCTGCGGCTCAAATGACTCTTCCACTACCATGCGCTTGATATCATTCAGCCCATTCTCCCCTGAAATTGGACGTGCGCCACGCCGAACAAACTTCATGCCATTATATTCCTTGGGATTATGGCTGGCGGTAATCATGATGCCTCCGTCCATATCGCAAAAACCAGCCGCAAAATAAATCATTTCCGTACCGCATTGCCCGATATCTACGGCATCACATCCAGCCTCTGCAATGCCCCGCATCAAAGCTTCCTGAAGCGATGAACCGGAAAGGCGTATATCATGCCCAACAGCAACTCTTCTCGCCCCAAACAAGCGGGGAAATACCCGTCCAATGCGATAAGCAAGCTCCTCATTGATTTCCTCTGGGTAAATTCCCCGTATGTCATACGCACCAAAGCCATGGGTACTGATTTTCTGTTCCAAGCATTTCATTCCCTTCTGCAAACTCCATAGATTCTCAGCCAAGGATAACGTCATCATCCTCCAAGTAATCCCCATTTTCCACTTCAATGATTACAAGAGGAATTTTTCCCGGATTCCTCAGTCCATATCTCGTTGTCTTCGGGATAAAGACACTTTCATTGTCATGCACCATTTGCAGCCTGTCCTCCATAGAGACCTCTGCTGTGCCTCGCGTAACGACCCAATGCACGCTGCGATGATAATGCATGCGCATTTCCAGCTCCTGCCCCGGATGGATCGTCAGCTGCTTCATCTTGTATCCCTTGCCCTGCCCAAGCAGTGTCTGCTGTCCCCAGCTAAAGTAAAGCGTCGTATGCTCCACAGCTTCCTTGCGGCCGCGCCTCTTGAGCGTGTTCACGAGATCCTTTACCTTCTGCGACTCTCCCTTCTGCGCCACAAGAATCACGTCATCCGTCTCGACAATCATGACATCCTTCAAGCCAATACCGGCAATCAAGCGGCTCTGCCCAAAAATTAAATTATCCTTGCAGTCAATCGCAATCGCATCTCCCTTGATGGCATTGCCCGACTCGTCCTTCTCAAGAACCTCATAAATAGCATCCCATGAACCAACATCGTTCCAGTAAAGCTTCAAAGGAATCGTAACACCAAGCCTTGAATGCTCTGCCACCGCATAATCAATGGAAATATCCGGCATATCGCCAAACTGCTCCATCGTCTCCTGATAGGTCGGCCTTATTTTCGCAAAGACTTCCGGTGCATAGGATTTCAATTCGCCCAAATAGCATCCGATGGTAAAGGCAAACATGCCGGAATTCCAATAGTAATTGCCCTGCGACAAGTAGCGTTCCGCAGTTTCCCTGTCCGGCTTCTCCTGAAAGGAAGTCGTCCGAACAGCCCCGCCCAGCTCTTCTCCGGTTTCAATATAGCCAAAGCCGGTTTCAGGACCTGTCGGGCAAATCCCAAAGGTAACGAAATTGCCTTTTTCCGCAAAAGCGGCTGCCTTGTTTACCGCACTTTGAAAAGCAAGCGCAGGACGCAGGATATGATCTGAGGTCGATATAAACACGACCTCATCATCTGCTGCCCCCAAGACATCCTTGCAATACTGCACAGCCAAGGCAATCGCCGGTGCCGTGTTCCTTGCCATGGGTTCCTCAACAATGTGCGCTGCTTCCGCCTTGCAGGACTGCAATTCCGTGCGAACATGATGGACGTAGTCCTTATTCGTAACGACAACAATATCATCCGGACGAATCATATTGCGAAAACGAACGATTGTCTCGCCCAAAAGCGACAAATCATTGTCCACGTTCAAGAATTGCTTAGGCCTGCTCTTGCGCGAAAGCGGAAACAATCTCGTCCCGCCGCCACCTGCTAAAATAATTACCTTCATGATTAACCTCCCCATCTACGAATATTACAGAAGCACGGCATAAGGCTCTGCCTTGCCTTCCAGCACCATGCGAACCTCACTCGCCGCATCCTGCCAGGAATGCGATGGTATCCTCCGAGAGTCCGGATGATTCGCCGAATTTCTCCACGCCTGCAGGGCCTGCGCCAAGGAGTCCTTGTCCATAACCTTGAAAAAATCCGCATAATCTTCCGTAACCTCATGAAAAATCGGTATATCGCTGCAAAGAATCGGAATGCCATAGTGCGCTGCCTCCACAAGCGGAAGCCCAAAGCCTTCGTCCTTGGACGCTGCCAGCAAGGCTCCTGCATGCTCATAAACCCAACGAAGCTCCCCATTCGAGCCATCCGAAATCCAAAGGATCTGATCCGTCCGTGACCTCAATGCAGTGTACCTCTCGTGAAAGAACTCATTTTTCCACCCATCCTTTCCGAAAATCAAAAGCTTGATGGGCTTCCCATCCTGCAGCAGCTGCTCAAAAGCTTCCAGTACCACGGCATAACCCTTGCGGGGTTCCACGGTGCCAACCATCAAAAAGGTATCTTTCGTCACAAATTCCTTGATTTCCTGACGGGCAACCGCTTCTCCTTCAAAGAAATCCGAACCCAATCGAAAATAATATATATGCAACGGTCGGGTACGTTGAAAGCCTGCCTGCTTGTAATAGGATATCACCTGCTCTGCCGTAGTCCTTGAAATACAAAGCACATGATCCACATGCTGCAAAACCATATCATGCCATTTTTTAAAAATATCTATAAAATATCTTGTATCAAAAAAATACTTAGAATGAAAAAGCTCCGGCTGCTGAATCGCAAACAAATCATGAATCACAGCATACGAAGCAATCTTTCCATGTTCCTGCTCCAACAGCTTTCGGAAATACTCCGCATGTCCCCATGAGGAATCCAGCAAAAAAAGCTTATCCCCCTGCAGGAAACGGCAGTATTCCTTTTCCGTCCTGTCAAAAAGCAAGCCCTTGCGTTCCAAAAAAGTATTGGCAGAAAGCAATCCTCCTAAGTGTGCAACAGGAAGAATGGACGTGTCCTCCCTGTACAGCTCATCAAACACGCGGTTTACCACGCGTTGAACCCCAGTTCCTGCATCATGCTTGTTTACCACGGAAACGTCCACAAACAATGCCGGCATTTCCCTTTCCAGTATCTTTACGCAGGAATGCTTCCTTTTCCACGCCCACCACATCAATTCTCTTGCACGGGAATACAAGGCATTCGCCAAGGCAGGAGAAATATCGTACAGTCCCTGAAAAACAGGCTTCCCTATATGCTCCTTTATGCAGGTTCCCACGCCATCCATACACGCCCTCCATTCTCCAGTCAGGGTGAACCTTTCATATCATCAGTCGGGCAATCGCCGCCTGCACATCTTCCACGGAAATATCCTCTACGCAATCTGCGCTCCTGCCATTCCTTATATGTGCCATGCAGATAGGATTCCCAAATCCAGCCCTTCTGCCAATCGAGCGGCAATCGGCACAAGGGACATCGTGCTTCACAGCAATGCACCAATCCGTTTCCTGCCCATCATCCAACTGATACGGAAAAAACTGTGCCGCATGGTACATGCCAAGAATGCAAACCGTCCTCACCCGAGATACCGTTGCAATATGCGCAGATGCACTATCATTTCCCACAAAAAGCTCTGCATGCGCAATCAGCCCTGTCCAACCACGAAAATCCGTTTTTCCTATATAGTTCCGAATGCGTTCCCCATGCCTTGCCTGTCCTGCAAGGTACTGTCCTGCCTCGGCATCCTCAGGAGAGCCGCAAAGACAAATTTCCAAGTCATACCGCTCCACGATATCGTCCATGATACTCACAAACCGATCCAAGGGCCACGCCTTTTCCTTAAAGCTGGCACCTGGTGCAATGACACAGTACCGTCCCTGCAATGGGGAATCCGTTGGCTTTAACACAGGAAGATATGCCCTGCACTCCGTCAATCCCAATCCATGCAAAAAATCTATGTGCCTTTGAAATGCCATATCCGTCCGTTTGGGACGAATCCGCTCCGTGTAAGAAAGCCACTCCAGCCAACGGGAACCCTTTGGGCGCTGTCTCGGTGTTACTGTAAGAATCCCAATTTTCCGGCCCGCTCGAACCGCTGCCCCAAACAACTCAGCAGTAACACTGCTCTCAGAAACGGTAAACAAGCAGCAGTCTCCACAATGTGCATGCAAGATCTCCCTGAAATACCCAAAATCAGCAAGCAATCGCTTCATATCCACCTCAATCGGAAGCACCCTTTCGTGCATGCATATCGTTTCCGTCATAAAACGCAAAACCGCCCGATTTCCCAAAACCTTCACGCACCGCACGCCTTGGCAGGAGCAATTCTCCGCCAAGGCATTGAGCGTGTTGGCATATAGGATGATATCGCCAATCTGCTGCGGAAAAAACACAACGATATCCTTTGCCTGCCCATTTCCCTTCCATAAGGCCTTTGTCACAATGCCACGAAACAGGACGTACAGCACGATAGCCAAGCGGTTCAAGCAAACTGAAACTCTACTCCCCATAAGGATTTCTCCATTTCTTGCAGTCAGGCTACTGCCGGCTTCTCCAATCGTCCAAGGCTCTCTGCAATCCCAGCTTATGCGGAACGACTGGCTTCCAGCCCGTCGCCTCCCTGAGCTTGTCTGCACACCCCACAAAGCATGGCACATCTACGGGACGAAGCTTAGCCGGATCTACCTGCACTTCAATTTTCAAATTCGACAGCTGTACCAATTCCTCCAACATATCAGATATTTTTCTGGCATTGCCCGAGCATACATTGTACACGCCGCTTGGGACATCCTCCTCGACCAGTGCCGCATAAGCTGCCACGACATCCTCCACAGCAGTAAAATCCCTTGCCGCACTAAGGTCTCCCACCCTGAGGACTGCATCCTGCATGCCCTTTTCCATGGCGGCAATCTGTGCGGCAAAATCTGACACGGCAAAGCCTCTCGCCTGTCCGGCTCCAAAATGATTAAACGAACGGGTACTGACGACACGCATGCCATATTTTCTGCCAAGCAACAGTACCGTTTGCTCTGCGCACAGCTTGCTGACAGAATACGGGTTCTGTGGCAGGCACGGCATGTCCTCCGTCAAAGGCTGTCCGCATTTTGCCGCAAGACCGTATTCATCACTGGAACCTATATTCAAAAATCTCGCTGCCGGGCAAGCTTCATGAAGCGACTGCAAAACATTCACGGTGCCTCGCACATTGACATCCAGTGTCAGTGCCGGCTTGTCCCACGAAGCCCCAACATTCGCCATTGCCGCCAAATGAATGACAGCATCCGGCTGCTCCTGCTGCATGACCTCCTGAACGGCATCGCAATCAAGGATATCCACCTCATGCACGGGAATATCCATCTCATAGCTGCCACCTATCCCCAAGGAACAAAGAGCATGCCCATGAGACTGCAAAAGCCTGAGCAAGTACCTGCCAACAAAGCCTCCCGCTCCTGTTACCAGTATTTTCATAGCTTATTTCACCTTGCATTCATTGCCTACCCGCTTGAGGTCTGCATCCACCATCATCGTGATCAATTCCTCCAAGCTAGTCTTTGCCTTCCAGCCCAGCACGTTCTCTGCCTTGCTGGGATCCCCAAGCAGGAGATCCACCTCAGCCGGTCGATAGAATTTAGGGTCAATGACCACATATTTCTCGTAATCCAATCCAACATGCTCAAATGCAATCTTGCACATATCGCGAACTGTGGTCGTGCGTCCCGTAGCCACGACATAAGTACCCGGCTGATCCTGCTGCAGCATCTTCCACATGGCTTCCACATAGTCACCGGCAAAGCCCCAGTCCCGCTTGGCATCAATATTGCCTAAATGCAAGTCCTCCTGCACGCCAAGCTTGATGCGGGCAACGGCATCGGTAACCTTGCGAGTAACGAACTCAATACCGCGAAGAGGAGACTCATGATTAAAGAGAATGCCGCAACAGCCAAAAATGCCATAACTCTCCCGATAGTTGATGGTTGACCAATGAGCAAACAGCTTGGCTACGCCGTATGGGCTGCGAGGATGGAACGGTGTCGTTTCCGACTGCAGAGGATATTCCGGCATACCGCCAAACATTTCCGAAGTAGAAGCCTGATAGAACTTAATCTTCGGATTGACAATGCGAATAGCCTCCAAGCAATTCAACGCCCCAATGCCCGTAGACTGCGCCGTAAGCTGTGGCTGCCTCCATGAAGTACCCACAAAACTCTGCGCTCCCAAATTATAAATCTCATCCGGTTCTATCTCCTGCACAATACGAATCAAGGAAGTAACGTCCGTAAGGTCGCCCTCCAGAAGCTCCACCTTATCAAGAATGTTTAGATACTCCAAACGCCAAGTAGTAGCCGTCGCGCGGCGAGCCAAAAGGCCGTATACCTTGTAACCCTTACTAAGCAAAAGCTCTGCAAGATACGCTCCGTCCTGTCCTGTAATTCCCGTAATAAATGCTGTCTTTCCCATAAGAAACTCCTTTCTAAATACACAATAAAAAAATCATCTTCCCTACATATTTTCGACATTCACGATTAATCCAGCCATCACTGCAAGATCTTGTATGGTTCTCGTTTTTCTTCAACAATTTCCATGAAAATGTCCGCAGCTTCCTTCCATGTATAACTCCTTATCTTGCTGGAATCCGGATGCGAATCCGCTTGCAACCATTTTTCCATGCAACTTTGCAAAGCATCCGAATCGAACACTTGAAAGAAATCTGCATGCCCCTGCGACACTTCCCTAAACACGGGAATGTCACTGCATATAATGGGAATACCGTAGTGTGCCCCCTCAATCAACGGCAATCCATAGCCCTCATCCAACGATGCCGCAATCAGGCAATCCGATTTTTGATACGCCCACATCAGCTCATAGTCGCTTGCATCCTCCAACCACAGGATATTGGACTTGTTGAACTTACTGCCAGCAATAAAAGACCTCACCTCATCGTTCTTCCAGCCATTGCGACCAATAATCAGCAGATTGACATCCTGCCTGCGTTCCAAAAGCTTTGTAAATGCCTGCAAAGCTACGATATGCCCCTTTCGTGGCTCAACAGTTCCGACCATCAAAAATGTGGTTTTATCCATGAACCTCAACAAACACTTGCGTATAAATTTCGGATTTACATCAGAAACAGGCTTCAGGTTTGCCCCCAAGGGAAAATAGGAGATACTCAATGGCTTCTCCCTCTGAAAACGCCGCTCCTTATAATACGAAATCACATCATCTGCAACAGCCTTGGAAATGCACATGACATGATCTGTTTTCTGCAATATCATGTCATGCCAGCCCACAAATATTTTTGCAAAATTTTCATCAACTACCAAATCCTTATGACAAATAGGAATAAAATCATATACGACAGCATACGTCCTGCCAATCGCATTTACGCAATCTATGTAAGGCTCAAACCTATCCTTATATTCCCATGAGCTGTCTAATAAAACAAGCTTCCGAACACTGTTGCAGTCTACTTTTTTTTCCTCGCAGCCTTCCTCCGTCCTGCAAAATATGTTTCGCATGCGGTTATTCGTGACAAAGCCGATATTATCATGAAATTCCCCTACTGTTACAGAAGCACTAAAATTCACGATAAGATTCCGTACCACTCTCTGTATTCCCGATAAAAACTCAGTCCGTGATGTCTCCGTACTATCCACTAATATCTCCACATCTCGCAGTTGCTCCAATTCCTGAGAAGCCACAGTTTCATCAGCGATGGTTTCATCATGCTTCTGACAATCTTGATATCCATGATAAATTTTATACACTTGATTCCGCATGGTCTGCGCCAGCCATGGAGAGCACTTCTGAATGAGCTTGTACATAGGCTTCAGTACCCTCCGCTTTATCCCAGCTTTCGATAGTACCGATTGATTCGTTCCTTCCTCTTTCACCATCCTGAGTGGAACACTAGCCAACTCCATGTCACGAAATCTTTTGCCTGCTTCCTTATTCACTGCTTCACTCCCCTAAAAATGACTGCATATATTGCATAAACAATGCACTGGTTTTATCATAACTGAAATCTTCCAGCCGTTTCCGCTGTCCTGCAATTACCGCATTGCGAATTTCCTTGTCACAGACTAATTGATTGATTTTCCCAGCAATCTCCAATGGGTTCTTTTCTTCCACAAGAACACCGCTCCCCCCCAGTACCCACGGAATAGCACTGGATTTATAGGCAACAATCGGGAGATCAAAATACATAGCCTCAATAAGCGGAACACAGAAGCCTTCATGCTCGCTCATGCACAAAAATACATCTGCCAAGTTATAAAAGGAAAGAATTGCATCAAACCCAATATGCTGCGTAAATATGACATCCTCTACCCCCATCTCCGCAACATAATCAACCAAGCGATGATAATACAGTTCCATGCCGGCAGAGTTTCCGACTAAAATCAACCTCGATTTTGGATTGTAATGGTACTTGTAATAAGCATATGCACGTATTACATCCTCCTGCTTCTTGTTCGGCGCAATTCTCCCCACGAACAAGAGATTCGTCCAGCCATCCCCTGCATATTTTTCTAGCATACTGACATCCATGCCCTGATCGTAATCATCAAATGGAACAAGAAGCGGCAACACGTCAATTCTTTGCCGATAACCTAATTCCTGCAATTCTTCCTTGTTGTATTCCGAATCCGCCATGCAGTAGTCAAACACATTCTTCAAATCCGCCAATTCTCTACGACCAGAATCCACCAGTTCCACCAAATCTTCATTATATTCCTTAAAAAAGTCTCCGGGGGTTATGTTATGATAAATCATTACTTTTTTGCACGCCAAAGACTTCAACCTGTCCGTCAGCAACCTGCATCCTATCGCAAAATGATAAATGATAACATCATCCGGTCCTAATTCAGGCAGTTTCGTATATTCCTCACAAAATTCGCTTGTCTTAACAGAATAATTCAGCACATAGACACCCGAATTGACACCACTCGCTTTCAGTAGCCCATCGATTGCCAATACCTCATTGCCCACAGCATCTCCTCTGTTGAGCGAAGGCACCAACTGTATAATTTTTCTGTTTCCAATATACATCGGCAAAATTCTTTTCACATCCACAACATCATCTTCCTCCATCACTACCCATATTATCGCCTCTCTACCTTGCATCAACTGTTGAAAAATATTTTCAGTCTCTTTATCAAAGAGTGGAATATATTTACCATTGTTTACACCAGCACCGTTGATTCTATACAATAACTTAGATTTAATTGCCAGAAACTTATCCAGAATCCACTTTACATAATTCTTTAAAGCAACATTTTTATCCAAATATTTTTTTGAAACGCTTGCACACAACAATTTAACTACTACCTAAATTCTATAAAGTGCTGATATTACTACTGAGAACCAGTTTAATCACTCACTCCAATTGAACCCTGAAACATAAGCTTTAGTTTAAGCAACGCTTTTCCTTTTACGCTCATCTCCGTATTCACTCTTACTGAATTATCCCCATTTTCCCAAATATATATCTGGGAAAAATGGATTATTAGCATTATCCAATCGTTGTGGCAATATACCCCCATGGGGAACAAATTCACACAGGTCTTTCTTCACATACGTACACTCAATAAAATCAGGCATAACCATTCCTGACAGCATCGTATATCCCCAATTGTTATTACCGTGTACATGAACCAGCTGGTGCTGCTGGTTCAGATTTAGCAGTGCCTTCTCCATAATCTCATAATGCTCTATCTTATTCATATCATGAAATTCCATGACAATCTGATCAAATCTAGCAAGATATTCCCCTGAAATATTGGCAAGCACGGACCATTCCGCTCCCTCAATATCGATTTTCAATATCATATGCCCTTGCTGCAAATGCCCATTATCCTCTAACAACTGGGGCAATGTGCGCAATTCCGGTCTTCTGTTGTCATAAGTATCGCTAAGACCTATCTTATGCCAATGGAATTTTTCATGCTTTTCTGGCAAACCATCTATGGTATGGTCGTACATGTAGACATCAAAACCACGCTCTGCCATGTCCTTATCCCATGACACATCATCGGATATGCCAAAACTGTAGGCTATTTTACTGTCCTTGAATTGGTCATACATCATATAACCACCGTCATAGAGATTTCCCGCACGGAAAAGCTGCCCTGACCCCACAGGTATATCTTGCATTGCAAGCAATGTACGCATTTTTTTCATATGGTCAAATTGCTTGCTCCCCTCCAGCTGACCATATTCGTGCATTTTATCCATCATCCAATTATTTTGGAAAGAGTCCAGAAGTCTACGCAAATCGTTAAATCTTACAACGTTATTTTGATCTGTATGCTCTACCATTCGAGCCACCTGAGGCATCATAGAGCACTGCTGTTCAAGCATCTGTTTCAACACAGCCACCTCAGAATGTTGCCTTTCAAGCATCTGCTCCAATACCTGTGTCTCCCTTAAATTTTTATTAGACACATCCTTGATTTCATAAAGTGTGGCTTTCAGTCTTTGAACCACCCCATATTGCATGATTTTTCTCTTCACTGACCCTTTTAGTTTATCTATAAATGACAGCTGCTTCGCAGGAAGGCATTCCACCTTCTGCCTTGTCGGCCAATTTTCTTTGTCCTGCAAGATTTCTTTCAAGCGCTTTTCCATACGTTTGCCGCAAACCTCACAAGAAAATACGGTATGGATATGTTGCTTGGCATTTGCAGCAAGCTTTTCGTAGTATTCCTTATCCGTCCTAAGCCTTGCCATATATTCGGCTGCATGAGAAATATCTGGCTCTGCCCACATCTGATTCGGATCGTTCAATCCATAATATTCACCTATAGGAATCATTTCATACCGTACTAGACATGAATTATCGTCATTCATAAAGTCTGTATTTCCCGACCAACCTGTAGCTATGACCGGCTTACCATAGTACATGGATTCCTGGCACAAAAGGCCCAATCCCTCACTACGATGAAGAGACACAGATACATCACAAATGTCAATCAAAGCATTGACCTCATCCCGGGACATTGTCTTGGCAAAAATATGAATATTAGTATAGTGGCCCACCAGAGATTGAAGCTTCACTATTCCTTCATCTCCCGCAGTTGCATTATTGACCTTCAACACTAACCCCACAGTCTTATCATCTGGTGCAAACGCCATTTGGAATGCTTTAATTGCAGCCTCAGGATTTTTTCTGGTCGAATAGCTATAGGCATCATAAAAGTTAAGGAACAGGAACTCATCCTCCGGCAAGCCGAAATACTCACGGCTGTACATCTCTAATTTGTCGTCCCTTCTTATTCCAGGAGGCATATAGTGTACTGGCACAGGAGAAATTCTCTCCAAATTATCTTTGATGAAACGAGTCGGTGCCCAGATTTCATCCACCAAATCAAAGGCTTTTATCCATTCCTGAGGAAACTTAGTCAATTCCCAATACCAAATGCCGATACGATAACCTTCAAAGGATCTAGCAGGTAGTTTTTCTCGAGCCACAGTCAATTGATCCGCATTGATATTGAAAATAGATATATTATGGTGCATGCAAAAAGATATTTTTTTATTCCATGTATTATCGTTCTGATTAGATGAATTGTTCACCTCCCAGTCATAGGCGTCCCATGATATATCCGTTGAATCCAACGCCTCCGCCGTCAAACGGCAGGCCTCTCCCAAGCCATGCTCCGAACGTATATAACCAATCAAGTTCACCCCATCTGATGGCTCTGTCTCTGCTGGAATCTCACGAACAGTAAAAGCTTCGCTTGCAAAAATAGATAAACGACGAGAAAAATAAGCCGTAGCATATCCCGCAAAATCCATAGGCAGGCCATATTCATTGAGAATGACCGCTTCTAACCAATGCACCCATTGATTCCGTCCATTCATTATGAAATACATGCCAACATTTTCATGATCTCTGACAGCATAATCCACCAATAAAGGAACAAAAAGTTCCTTTGCCTCATAGAAAAACTCACTGCATTCGAATGGATTTTTAAGCTTCAAACTTTGCTCAACTTCCCCGTATTCCCGATAAATTCTACGAAAAACATCGTGTATTTTTCTATCATCTAAGAATTTCCCATAAGCGTATTGCTGTTTTTGCCATTTCCCATACTCATTTAACAATACTGCCTTGGCATAGTCGACAAAAAGTTCCTTTGCTGCTCCTATATTCTCCATAGTATGTCGGTTTTGATACTTGGAAACAACATCTACGGAATCTGGTTTGAAACCAGAGAAATGAAAAAACACCAACGGCCGACCATTTGAAAGATATCTTCCGTTCTCACTAGAAATACTACGATGAGTAAGATTCCAATATGCAACATTGTATCCAGGCTCTCGAAGTATACATACTTTATCATGCCTTCCTGGAAGGAGATCCATCCATTTCTGATCTACAAATATGCCCTCCTTTTGTTTATTTATGCAAAGCTTTTCAAGTTTTTTAGCCCACCACTTTATTGTTGCTTTCGCCTCCGATGAAGCTGATGCAGCAAAAAAGCCAAAATTATATACGCCAGCCCGCATAATGTCAGGTTCATCGACGTGTAAACCATCATCTTCAAAATACCCCGTGAGATGCGGCGTAACTACAAAGTCATATCCTTCATCAAATGCACGATTCACCGCTTCCATCTCAGCGAATACACGTATATCAGGATCAAGATATACAACCCGCTCATACCTTTCTTGAAGATATAACATGACAAAAGGTTTTATGGCTGTATTCAGTTCCATAACATCATAGCGAAATTTCATGTCATTCAAATCAGGTATGGCAAGATCTTCCATTCTTATAAGCCCTGTGCTTGTTACTTGTAAAGCACCTTCCAAATCAGCATTTGGCTCGTCCGCAATAGCAAAATACCTGTCCCAATTAGGATTAGTCTCATACAGAGATTGCAGAAGAGTGTTTACTTGGGCAAAATAATTTTTGCTCGCTATGGTAAATACCGCAGTCTTAACATTTTTTTCTAACATCATGAAGTTCTCCTTACACTCTATTTTTTCAAAACAGCAGGTTAATGTTTCCCTATCTTGATAGAGGTTTCCAAATACGTTGTTCCCTCGAAATGTCTTTTTGTCTGATTCACTACCTCAAATACTGCAGCCAAATCCCGCCATTCATAATTGATATCCGAATGAGTATAGCCACTATGCAAAGCCACCGTTACAGAGTAATTCCCTTCGCCTATGTTGAGCGGGAATAAATATTCAAATACTTGTTTTGTTCCAGCAGTAACGGGGACTGCACCTCGCTCTAAATCGTAGGAATTAACGCCAAAAACAGCTTCCCCTAGACGATTTTTTATCATAATTCCACAAGTCATATCCTCAAGATCTACCTTAGCCAAAGCCGTAATTCGGAGAGTAATGTTTTCTCCCACATCAAAAATCTCCGATAATCTATTTTTCGCATCCAAGAGTTCCACCTTTTCTATTTTAGCCTGACCATTTCCGGATACAGTTTGTATATATCCATGTTCCTTTTTTTCTTGCCTTATTGGTTCGCCGTCATTTCCTCCCAGCATGGCATTATAATAGTCCATAATTTCCTGAGGTTTTCCTATCTTCAACACATATCCCTTGTCCAGCAACACCGCTCTGTTACACACAGCTTGTATGGCCGCTACATCATGCGATACCAACAAGAGCGTTGTCCCCTGCTCGCAAAACTCCTTTATTCTGCCAAAACTCTTATGCTGGAAATATGCATCACCCACACTCAGTGCCTCATCCACAATAAGAATATCAGGTCGTTTCATTGTTGCTACACTGAATGCCAATCTCACCTGCATACCGCTGGAATATGTTCTTACAGGAGCATCTATCGCTTTTCCAATTTCGGCAAAATCTTCAATCTCCTGCATACACTGCTCTATTTCTTCCGTAGTATATCCAAGTAGCTGACCTGACATATAAACATTCTGCCTGCCTGTAAAATCAGGATGAAAGCCCAATCCAAGCTCCAGTAACGCAGATACTGTACCATTAAATTTTACACTGCCAGCCGTTGGCATTACAGTACCTGTTATTATTTTAAGCAACGTGGACTTGCCTGCACCATTCATGCCTATGATGCCTATGGCTTCTCCCTGCCCCACTTCAAAGCTTATATTTCTAAGTACCCATTTTTCTTCATGACACTTCTTTTTAAAAGGTACCAGCCACTCTTTTAATCTTGCATTACGAGATGGATATATCTTATAGCACTTGCTGATATTCTTGACACTAATACTGCTATTCATCATAACTCATCCACCATCTCTCCAACATGATTCCTATATAATCTGAGTGACCATATCCCTAATACTAAGCCGATTCCTAATACAACCAATATTCCTGTAAATTCCGGCATCTGATGATAAACAAAAATACTTTGATATCCTTTAACAACATGATACATTGGATTAAAACTCATAATTCCTGCCAACTGCTGCGGAATAATGCTTGATGGATATACTATCGGAGTAAACCAGAACCAAAACTGCAACACCACGCCAAACAACTGTCCTACATCCCTAAAAAATACATTCAGTACCCCCAACCCTATGCCAAAGGAACAAGCAAAAATCGTCTGCACTGCCAAAATAGGAATCACCCAAATAATTTCCCCAAAGGGAAATCTTCCCATAATAAGCAATGCTATAAAAAACAGTCCAAAACTTATACAAAAATTCAAAAAAGCTGAACCTACGGATATCATTGGCAAGCATATTCTTGGAAATGCCAATTTCTTCATCAAATTGCCATTGCCTAAAAATACGTTCACTCCTGCCATTGCCGACTGGGTAAAGAACTCCCATGTCAATACACCGGAACACAGATATATACTGTATGCCATTTTATCTGCATCCATGCCTACGAGTTTAGCTCTCATGATTTCAGAAAAAATAACAGTATATACAAAAATCATAGATAATGGCTGCAGAATTGACCATACTATTCCTAATACCGATCCCTTATACCTTGCTAAAAATTCTCTTTTTATACAGCTTAAAATAAACTGCCTATATTGCCAAATACTTTTTAACATTGTATCGCTTTACCTTTCATAAATTGCCGTTCATCATTAGAACAATATTTTCCTATTTTACCTTTTATACCTATTACGATAAGCTACTCCACCCCAATTAACATTATACCACAAACCCAAGCACACGAACAGTTATGCCCAACCGAAAATCGCCTGCACCTGCCCGATTTCCACTGCTTTCCTCTCTATCTTTTCCTTACTCGCCCCTGCCAATCAGCACCGTCTTTCCTTGGAACGCAAAGCCATAGGCACGAATCCTGT
>CALELM010000052.1 GCA_937902665.1 uncultured Selenomonadaceae bacterium | reverse complement strand
ACAGCAAGCTGTTGAAGAAGGGGACATCTTTAGCTTCGTTATAGATGTTGATATTATTAAAGCACAATGTTTTTTTTCAAGCAACTGGGAATCTGTTCATGAAAAAATTTTTCATTTTTTTTTCAGAAAGCTATGGAAATGTGGAATAGGATGTGTTATTATATAGCATAAGGTAGTGTAGATAATACTAGCAGGGATTTTAAATAAGACATGGCACTCTCTAAAAATTCGGTGAATTCAGATTGCTTAGAAAATTTTTCGTCAGATGAAGCAAAAGGTTCAGGAGCATGAGTGGTTTTTCTGGACGTTCTTGTGAAATATGGCGGAAAAAGAGCAGGCAGGATGGATGCAAGGAAGTTTTATGGGGATGCTTGCGTTGGGGAAGGAGAAAATATGTAGTATGAAAGGTCCGAGTATACTAGAACGATTCAGGGATTTGGCGGATAAGCTGTCCTATCGCCAATATCTCATGATAGGCGCGCTTTGCAGTATTCTGCTGGGTGTGATGATTTATTTTGTTATGGATGACGGTGCTGGCAACAGGGCAGAAAAGGATAGGTCAGTGCAGACGAGCATGGTATCTGTGGTTGTTGCCAATCAGGATATTCCGCAGCGTACTGTAGTCAAGGCAGAAATGCTGAGGACGGTAGAGATTCCTTCCAATGCTGTACCGGCAGGGGCAGTCAAGGATATTCAGAGTGCTGTCAACAAGCCGGCGGCGGTCATGATCTTGCAGGGTGATGTCGTGACGGAGAAAAAGCTCTTGGCAGATTTGCGGATGGCAGGTTTCATCGGTATGATCCCTCCGGATTGCCGTGCAATTTCTATCTCTATCAATGATGTTACTGGTGTAGCTGGATTTGCGAAGCCAGGTGATTATGTAGATGTCATGCTGATCAATGGCAAAAATAACAACGGTCGTGTCAGCGGTGAGATTCTTCTTCAAAATGTACTGCTTTTAGGTCTTAATAAGACAGCAAACGTCCATCAGGCAGGTGCTCCAAAGCCAGAGGTAAAGAAGGAAGATGGCAAGGAGAAGGAAGGCGAAGGAGAAGAAAATAAAGAGAAGAAAAATGAGAATCCAAGCAATGATGTGAAGGCTTCCGGTGAAGCGATGGCAACGGCTACGCTCGCCATTACGCCTGAGGAAGCATTAAAGCTTGCAGTGGCGAGCCAGCAGGGAACGGTTTATCTCTTGCTTCGCCCGTACAAGCCGCGCGATATGTTTGTTTTGGATACGGAGTATTTCCAGCTTGTGGCTCCTGAAAAGAAGGAAGCACAGCCAGCTCCTGTGCCGCAGATTCCAATGCCGTCGTTTAATATGCCGGCTGCACCTGCGGCACCTGCAGCACCGTCTGCAGGCAACAATTATGGTATTAAGGTATTTAGAGGAACAGAGGAGGGCAAGTAAGCATGTGGCAATTCGATAAAAAAATTGGGATGGGTCTTGCTGCTGCAACTGCTGCATGTCTTGCACCTGCACCCGCTTATGCGGCGGTACAGCCAATTTGGCTGGAGGTCAATCAGGCTTATTATTTGAATACGGGTTCTGCTATCGACAAGGTGGCTGTTGTAAATCCTAATATTGCGGATGTTGCAGTACTAGGTCCCAGCGCTCTCAATATCATTGCAAAGGAAACGGGTACGACAGGTCTTACGATATGGACCAAGAATGGTATGCGGCAGGAGTTTTCTGTCAGCGTTTCCCCGATGAACAGCTCGTTGGCACAGATGATACAGAAAGCTATCAACCTGCCGGGTGTCAGGGTAGAGATGGCGGATGGCAAGGTCTTGCTCCGTGGAATGGTTGCCAATCAGTCGGAAAAAATAATGGCGGAGCAGGTTGCTTCCATGTATGTGAAGGGAGCAACGGCACTGGATGAGCGTGGCAATATCAAGACGAATGCCAGCTCTTCTATCGTCAACATGCTGGAAATGAGTAATCCGCTGCAGGTCAATTTGGAAGCATGGATCGTGGATATTGCAGATTCTGACAAGAAGGATCTGGGAATACAGTATGCTAACAGTAAAGTGGGCTATTCTGAGACGACGGTGGGTGGAAGCACTTTTACTACTGCAGAAATACAGTTTGGTACGGCTGGGCTTTTTGCCGGCGGTACGAATTTCCATGATATTACAGGCAAGTGGTTTGACAAGCTGGACTGGCAGATTCAGGCACTTGCATCAGAAGGAAAGATGAATATCCTTTCCCGTCCCAATATCACGACAATGAGCGGTGAAACTGCTGAGATTACCATTGGCGGATCGATTCCGTTCGTGATTTATGGGAATAACAACTATGGAACTCCTACCGTGGAGTGGAAGGACTATGGTATCAAGCTTCATATTGAGCCTGTTGTGGACAAAGAAAACAATGTGACCTCGAGAATTGAGGCAGAGATCAGCAGCTTGGATTATGCGAATGCTGTTACCATCAACAACACAACGTATCCGGCACTCACCAAGAGAACGGCAAATGCAGTAATCAACGTGCCGTCCGGCATGATGATGGCGATTGGCGGACTGATGAACAATCAGGATCAGGAAACAATCAAGAAGATTCCACTTTTGAGCAATATTCCAATCTTGGGTGAGTTCTTCAAGCATCGTTCCAATTCGAAGGACAAGAGGGAACTCGTTATTCTCATCCGTCCGCGTATCGTGAACGAGACGACTCCTGTGAAGATGGGGCCAAAGATGGAGAAGAAGTTCCAAGATGCCCGCAGGGAGGAAGCAAACCTCAAGGAAATTGATGTGAATGGCGAGATTCCAGAGGCTGTGGAAACAGAGGAAGTAAAGGAAGCTGAAAAGAAGGCAGACGCAAAGAAGCGTCCTGTCAAGGCAACGGAGAAGGAAGATTCTATTCTTGGGAAATACTTGAATCAAGACGTGTTGCCGGCAGCGACTCCAGAGGAGAAGGCTGCGGCAGAGAAGTAAGGAGGGAGAAAGTTGGCAGGGGAACGCATCAAAGGAACAGTGCTGACTTTTTTCAGTACGGCTTCTGCCGTAGGGAAGACCTTGCTCAGCTGCAATATGGCGGCAGAAATAGCCAGAAGAGGCGCAAGGACATGTGTTGTTGACCTTGACCTGCAATTTGGGGATGTCTGCAATTATTTGCAGATTTCTCCTACCCGCACGATTGCAGATGCCCAGCAGGCACTTAATGTGCAGGGAGATTCTTGCAGAGTGCAGGAGTTTTTGCTCCCGTTTGACTATGATGAGGTTATCTTTTATGTCATGGCATCGCCTACAAAGCTGGAAGAAGCCTATAACATGTCTGTGGAGAGTATAAAAAATATATTAAAGAAATTGCAGGAAATTTTCGATTATGTAATTGTCGATACTTCTTCCATGTTCAGTGAATTGAATTTGGCAGTTCTTGACATGAGTACAATCATATTCTTCATGGGAATCGTGGATTTCATACCTACCATCAAGAACATGAAGATAGGGAGTGATACTCTCAAGGAGTTGAACTACGACAAGGACAAGATAAGGTACGTCTTGAATCGAAGCGATGCTGTGACGCGTATTCCGATTGAGGAAGTGGAAAACCACCTTTTGAATACGAGGTTTGACTTTGTTGTGCTGAATAACTTTAAGGTAGCAAGCAGGTCAATCCAGACTGGGGTTCCGCTGGTGTTTGACGATGGGGCAACGGATATCGGCATGAGCATCAAGGATATGGTGACTCTCTGCACGAATCGAGGCAAGTCAGAGCCTGCGTCGCAGAAGCAGGAAAAAAAGAGCGGTGGTTCGTTGTTCAGTCGGTTGTTTGGTGGATAAGGGGTGTAAAGCATGGAATATCAGGTATTGCTGGTAGAGAGCGATCGCCTTATGCTGGAGCGTTTGGCAAACGTCATCAAGGAAACCATTGGATTCAAGCTGGCGGCTCGCTATCAAAGCCCGAGCGATGCGCTTGGTCAGGGAGCAGTATTCAATCCAAACCTTATCCTGCTGGATATTGAGAATAATCCGATATCTACCTTGGAAGATTTTAAGAAGGTGTATCCCGGAATATCGATTGTTTGCATGGGTGAGCATTGGCAGGCGGATACGGCAAGCCATTTGGTTCGTTCCGGTGCAAGAGGGTATTTGATGAAGCCGTTTACCAGCAACGAGCTTATTAAGTCGCTGGAGACCTTCAATCGGATTTCCTTGGAAGGTCATTCGCAGGTTATTACCTTCTTTAGCCCAAAAGGAAAGAGCGGGAAGACGACCTTGCTTTCCAATCTGGCTGTGAGCCTTGCACGCAAGACGGGCGAGCCTATTGGTATCATTGATGCAGATTTGCAATTTGGCGATATGGCGGTGTTCTTCAATGTTGAGCCAAAGAGTACCATTGTTGAGGCTGTTCGGGATATTGATTTTCTCTCGCCGGTTTCCTTGAATGGTTATTTTGTTCCAGTGACGGAGAAGATATCTCTCCTTTGCGGGACGAGAACGCCGAATCTCAGCGACAAGGTGGAAATAGATCCTTTCTTGAGCCTTTTGACGATGGCAAAGAGCCTGTTCCGCTATGTACTGGTGGATGTGCCGCAAGGGTTTTGCCCTATTTCGATTGCTGCGGCAGAGGCTTCTGACCTTACTTATGTGGTGGCTATGGTCAATGGAGGCTATGAGGTACGTCACGTACAGCGTGCGTTGCAGATTTTTGATGATTGGGAGGATGCCAGTGACCGTGTCAAAACGGTATTCACTCGCGTAAATCCGTGTGATGCTTCTTCCCAGAAGTTTTTGGAGGATAATTTGGAGCGTCCCGTGGAGGCAATCATACCAAATGAGTATGTGATGGTTTCAGCAGCGGCAGACAATGGTCACATGGCACTTGATTTAGAGCCTGGCAGCCAGCTGGCGATGTCTATCAACCTTTTGGCAGATCGATTGCTTGGCAGGAAGCAAATTCGGTGGGATGAGCTATGAAGATAGTAGTTGCTGCGTTAGTAACGCTTATTATGTTTTTGGTCGTGACTTTTTTCCTGACGATAAAGCAGGGAAAGAAGAATGCGATGGTGCAGCGTTTGGAATCTCTGTCTGCCAGAGTTGAGCAGGAGACGGATTCCAAGAAGGTCAGGGAAAGGAGAAACAAAAGGACTTTCTTGGCAAGGATTCGTATTCTTGCGACGAGATGGCGCAGGGTTCATAAAAATGCGGATCTTGACCTCAAGATGCAGCAGGCTGGCTGGCCGATTTTTGGGGCAGAATTTCAGGTCATGGTGGCAGGGCTTTCTGTTTGTGTTGGTTTGTTTCTCTTTTTGCTGACTTTTGATTGGGTGTTTTTGATTGGCGGTATGGTGCTTACGTTTGTTTGCTGCCTTGCTTACTTGAATTTTACGATTAGCAGTCGGCGTAAGGCATTTTTGAATCAGTTAGGTGATACCTTGGTGATGGTATCAAATGCCCTTCGTGCCGGTTTCAGCTTTATGCAGGCGATGGAATTGATTTCCAGAGAGATGCAGCCTCCTATTGGCGAGGAATTCCAAAAGGTCATTTCTGAAGTAAATCTTGGTGCAACCTTGGATGTTGCTTTGGAGAATATGAGCCAGAGAATGAAATGCCCGGATTTTGATCTTGTAGTGACTGCTGTGCTGATTCAGCGGCAGGTTGGCGGTAATCTTTCGCAGGTTTTGGATAGCATCAGTGGTACGATTATGGAACGTATTCGCATGAGAAACGAGATTGTATCTCTGACAGCACAGGGAAGACTTTCCGGCATGATTGTTGGTGCCCTTCCTTTTGCAATCGCTGGTTTTGTTAAGTGGCAGAATCCAACCTATTTTCAGCCGATGCTGGATAATATTTATGGGCAGGTTGCACTAGGGGTAGGCGTTGTTTTAGTTTTGGTTGCGCTTTTAATTATCCGCAAGATTGTGGATATCGATGTGTGATGATGTAGGTAGTACATGTTGTTTTATGGAGGATAAAATGGAACATCGTGTTGCAAAAAAGGCGGAAAATCAAAAAGCACAGGGCATGGTGGAGTATGCTTTATTGTTGGCATTCGTGATAATTGTTTCTATGGCACTTGTGGCTGGTTCTCCGAAAATGCTCAATGAGATGGGGAATGTTTTCGGATCAGCGGCCAGTGCTTTGGATGGAAAGTGATTTTGGTGTGATGTCCCGAAAGGGCTTTGCATATAGAATGTTTTACTTATTAAGAGGAGGGTTTTTTTATGATGAAGGTTATCGATTACTTGAAGGCTCGCTATTTGAGCGAAAAGGCACAGGGCATGGTGGAGTATGCACTCATCCTCGCTTTTGTTGTCATCATCGCTGCAGTTCTCATGAACAGTTCTGGTCTTTCTGGCGGTATCAACAACGTGTTTGATTCTGCAACGTCTCAGTTGAATGCACAGTAATTAGTCTCTTACCTTTTTTGAGAGAGGTCTCCTCACGTTTGTGGGGAGACTCTTTCTAAGTGATTGTGTTGTTTTTTATTTGTAAATGGAGGGCAGTATGGGAAAGATTAGGCAAAAAGCGCAGACCATCGTGGAATTTGCATTGGTACTGCCTATTTTTTTGATGCTTTTGATAGGAATCATTTTTTCAGGGTTCGTTCTTTCGGACTATGTCGCAATGAATCATTTGGCAAGGTCGGTAGCCAGAGAGGCTTCCCTTGCGCAAAGCAGTGAATATGCAAATATCAAGGATAAGTATGCGAAGCAGGCAAGCAAAAATGGAAATTATTTGCCGAATGATACTTATGTCTGCAATATAAAGAAGGGTCCTGGCAGTCTTACCATTGCCGATAAGGATAATGATGTCGTAGTAACCGTAAAGGCGGAAGCCGATGCAATGAAGGGCGTGTTTCATTCCATCTTGCAGGTTACAGGGATTGACAAGATTACAGTAGAGTATCGGATGTACAATGAAGTAAAGGGCAGTGCAAGCCCGTAAAGATGTTGGAATAGAAAATTTGTATGCAGTATGGGAGTGAGATAGATGTCGCTATTGACACGTTTGGGTCGTCCGGATGGAAGAAACATGCAGGTCAAGATTTTTTCCACGACAAAGGAAAATGAAAAGACCGAGGACAATGTGCAGAAGATAAAGCTCCTGATTCATAAGAGAATCGTGGAGGATATCAGTCCTGAGGAGCAGCGCATGCTTGCTTCTGCACAGACGGATTCTGCACAGGTGAATGCTATCATTCACAGATACGTTGACTTGGAGCTGGAAGCGAACCCTCATGCGATTCCTATTTCGCAGCGTGGACGTATCTTGGCAGAGATTCGGGATGAAATGCTGGGACTTGGTCCTATTGAGCCGCTTTTGAAGGACGACAGCGTGACAGAAATTATGATCAATGGACCAAAGAAGATTTTTGTCGAGCGGTTGGGCAAGCTGACGCTGACAGATGTCCAGTTCCACAATGATGCGCACCTGATGAATATTATCGAGCGTATCCTGACTCCTATCGGCCGCCGTGTGGATGAGGCTTCACCGCTGGTGGATGCCCGCTTGAAGGACGGTTCCCGTGTCAATGCTATTATTCCGCCGTTGGCACTTTTGGGCCCCTGCGTGACAATCCGTAAGTTTGCAAAGAAGCCGTTTTCCGTAGAGAACCTGATTGCGTTCAATACGATGTCCGAGAAGATGGCAATGTTCCTGCGTGCCTGCGTCAAAGCACGAGTCAATGTACTGGTGTCCGGCGGTACGGGTTCAGGAAAAACAACGACGCTTAACGTATTGTCGTCCTTCATTCCGAATGACGAGCGTATTGTTACAATCGAGGATGCTGCAGAGCTTCGCTTGCAGCAGGAGCATGTGGTAACCTTGGAGTCCCGTCCTGCAAATCTGGAGGGCAAGGGGCAGATTGCGATTCGTGATCTTGTGAAGAATGCACTTCGTATGCGTCCGGATCGAATTATCGTCGGTGAGGTTCGTGGCGGCGAGGCACTGGACATGCTTCAGGCGATGAATACAGGTCATGATGGTTCCCTGACTACGGCTCATGCCAATACCCCTCGTGATGCGTTGACTCGTCTGGAAACCATGGTGCTGATGAGTGGTCTTGATCTTCCGGTGCGCGCTATTCGAGAGCAGATTGCTTCGGCTATTGACGTAGTTTTGCAGCAATCCCGTATCCGTGACGGCAGCCGTAAGGTAACGTACATCACGGAAGTGCAGCACATGGAAGGAAATACGATTACGACGCAGGATATTTTCAGGTATGTGCAGACTGGTATAGACGAGGACGGGAAATCCGTCGGCCATTTTGAGCCGACAGGCCTGCAGCCAAACTTCCTCGATAAGTTCATGATGAATGGCATCGAGCTGCCGGATGGATTCTTTGAGAATACCTATGAGCAGCCAGAGGGGGGTTATTGATGAAGGCTATCCTGATATCGGTATTGGCAGTTGTCTTTATCTTTTTGATTTTTGCGTTTGTGCTCAGCAAAAAGGTTGCTACGAAGGATGTTGTCAAGCAGAAGATTCAAGGCTTGGGAACTCAAGATTCGGAGGAATCCAGCCGCTCGCAGGCGCAGTGGAGGCTTCAAAGACAAGCTGGCGTGAATCAAGAGCCGGAAGTGAGGAAGAAGAAAAATCGTTCCATGGAGCAAACGCCATTTGTTGAACGAGTTTTGGTTCCTTTGCGGAAGAATATAGAGGAATGGCTTCTTTCCTTTACTCCGACTTCTATGTTTGATTATTTGAGCAAGAAGATGATACAGGCAGGACACCATGGCAAGGGAATGGTGGGACCATTTTTGCTGAAGGTTGTTGTCTTTACTGTTTTGATGGCAGGCTTGATGCTTTGGGCTGTTTCCGGCAGTGATATTGCTGCTATGCAGAAAATTGCTTATTTCCTGTTGGGAGGAGCCATAGGCTTCATTCTTCCGTTTAGTTCTTTGCGCAGGCAGGTCCAGCAGAGGCAGGACAATATTCGCCGTCAGCTGCCGGAAGCTTTGGATATTCTTTGTGTCAGCGTGGAGGCAGGTCTTTCTTTTGATGCTGCACTTGCAAAGATTTCTACTCGCATGAAGGGACCATTTATAGATGAGTGCAAGAGGATGCTGGATGATGTACGCATGGGTGCAACTCGGCGCACCGCTTTGCAGGCATTGGCAGAGCGCTGTGATGTGCAGGAGGTCTCCTTGTTCGTGACTTCGATCATTCAGGCAGAACGGCTTGGTTCGAATATGAGCAAGACGCTCAAGATTCAGGCAGATGCGGTGAGAGAGCGTCATCGCCAGTGGGTTAAGGCAATGGCACTCAAAGCACCTGTCAAGATCGTGCTTCCTCTGGTTGGACTTATTCTGCCGGCGATTTTTATAGTGGCACTTGGTCCTGCAATCTTTAATATTATGACTATCATGAAATAAAAAGTGAGAAGTGAGTTGAGGGAAATGAAAAAACTTACGGTTTTGACGGTTTCCCAAGAAAAATATCCGCCGCTCCATTTGGAGCTGGCGGATTCTTTTTGGGAAAGATTTCGGGGGTTGATGCTGAGGGAGAGCCTGCCTGAGGGAACGGGGCTGTATATCGTCCCTTGCAGCAGTATTCACATGCTTTTTATGCGGTTTTCCATTGATGCGGTATTCTTGGACAAAGAGGGGAAGATCGTGAAGCTGGCACGTTCTCTGCCTCCTTGGATCGGCATGAGCATAGCCTTGGGGGCAGAGGGAGTGCTGGAGCTGCCTGTTGGGACGATAGAGAGGTATCAGTGGAAGGTTGGAGACGGTCTGATGCTTGCTGAAGAATAGAAACCCTTGGCATTTTATATAGACTGGGAGGGTTGTATATGGCGAAATATGCTTATCCTGCCGTATTTGAATCGGCAGAAGAGGGTGGATTTTTGGTAAAATTCCCTGACTTTGAAAATGTATTTACATGTTCAAGAGTGGAATGCGGGGCGCAGAATGCCGCCAGCATGGGTGCAGAAACTTGTTATTGAGAAAATTGAAGCGAATATGTAAGAATGTGTTTCATGTAAAGGGGAGAAGTCTGATTTTAGTTTGCTGAAAAGCTTGATAGATGTGATGCTGTGGTATATTGAACGCAGAAATCGGATATGGTCATTTCAAGAACAACTAAAAACGCCCCTACGGCTGGCTGCCGTGGGGGCATTTTTGCTGTTCTTGTTTTTTTAGTTCCAGTCGATGTTGCTTGGTGGGGTTATGAGGGAAATGCTCAATCCGGAGGAGCTGCCGTTGCCGCTACCGCCGTCGAGTTCATCAAATCTTTCATAGGTGTAGGTTCCGCCGCCGCCCTGCAGGTTGAGCCCCTGCGTGGCAATTGTGCCGCTGAAGGTACCGCCGTTAAGATTGACGAGAACACCTTCATTTATGTCTGCATTCGGGGCGTAGATAACGCCACGGAAGGTTTTGCCCTCTTTGAGGTTGAAATGTACTTTTCCGGTTCCCGTATAGCAAATGATGATAGGAACCCCCGTGCTGTCGTCTTGCATTTCGTTCATGTCAATGTTGATGGTTCCAAGTGTGTCATCAATGTAAAGGTAGACAGGCTTGTTGGGGTCGCTGGAGGCTATCGACTTGTCAATATGGATACTCAGGTTTGGCAGCTGCTTTCCACTTTGATCGTGATGGAAGTAGGTTACTGTGCCGGGCGTAAATATATTTGGATCCGAGGAGCTTACATTTTTATCAGAAGTGAAAATGTCCTGCGGATAGTTTTTGTAGTCCTTGGGATATTCCTTCGGCTGCATCAAGGGATTGTTTTTCATTGCCTTGACAGTCAAGCCAAATTCGCCGACAGGCTTGCCGTTCTCATCCTTTGACTCAAAATCGAATTGCTTGTAAGACTCCTTTGTCCAGTAGCCATTTGTTTGGTCATCGCCTCTTTCGTCATACTGCGTGCTGCCTTTGGAAATTGCGCCGTTGACAGAAAGTCCCTCATTTTTTGCACGCCGCGTAAAGAAGCGATCAAGCTTGTTTGACTGCGTGCTGTACTTGATATTTTTGGGATCAATTTTGTAGTTTGGATCGTTCTTTCCTGCCGGCTTGCCGTCCGTGTAGGAAATCTTTCCATCAAAGGTGGTAATGATTTGACCGGCTGTGTTGAAATTATCCGGGCTTTCGATGGCATTGACCGAGGAGGCAAAGCGCTCAAAAATAAACAGGCTGTCAAATGGATTGGAGCCGCCGCCAGATTGCGAAATGGCTGCCGTACCTCTTGCCGTACAGGCAATGGTATTCATGCCAAAGCACTTTAAAAAGTAGGTCTCCACGTTCTCTGCCAGTTCTACCCGATAATAGGTTTTGTCGTCCTTTTCCCTGACCTTGTAGACAGGGTCGCCAGTCTTGTTGATGTCAACGGGCGTTTTCTTCTCTGGGTGGATCAATCGCTGGATGATGGTTGCAGACAGGTTCTTTTTGACATATTTTCCTGCCATGAGATCCGCATCGTCATGGTAAGATACCGTGTTCTTTGCAGTGACATATTCACGCGCACCAGCAAGCGCTGCGGCATCTGCTGCGTTTTGCAGCTTGCTGTGGTGCATGTACAGGTTCCCGAGATCTACGGCAACCGCTGTGCAGGCAAACAACAAGGAGAGAGTCAGTGCGGTCAGCGCAATCATGGCTCCCTTTTGGTGTTGAATGCCAAAAGATTCAAAAAATTTCATCCAATATCCCCACCCTTTTCTTCCTATAAAAATGCAGAAATTCTTTGTTCAATTAAAACATATTCCAGAACGGTTGTCTAGTATTTTAAGAAAAATGTTTTGATTTTTTGCCACAGGTATTGCTGTGATGGTACGCCCTAAAAAGGGAAATGAAAAACCGATGCCGCTCCTTGGCATCGGTCGTTTTTTATCTGATGAGCTTGTTGAATTGATCCTGCGGAGGGAGCGTCATGAGTCCCATGATGGAAAGCACTTGCTCGAATGCTGTGTTGAGCTTTCCCGTATTTTTTACAACGTGGTTCGTTATCTTCCAGTTGTCGAATTCATTGTTCGTTTCGGCATATTCCAAGTGATATTTGATTTCGTCATTGCGAAGCCCCATGCGCAGCATGCGGTCAACAATTGCCGTGTAGTCTGCCATCAGGTAAATGGTATAGAAATTTTGCTTGACGAATTTCGAGATTTGCTTGATTCCGTTGGCATCAAGCACCATGATGGAAATCTTGTTGTTGTTCATGGCATCCAAGATGTCTTTCTTGAGTATGCCATAATAGTTCCCCTTGTAGGAAACCCTGACGATAAAATCCTGTTTCAGGAATTCATCGCGCGGCATGGTTCTGTAAAGCTTGCTTGCCGTTTCCTTTTCCGGTATGGTGCGTGTCGTATAGGTCGGGATTTGCGGTATGCCCATGGACATCAGCTGGGTGATCATGGTTGTCTTTCCGGCAGCATGCGGTCCAACAAATGCAAAAATTTTGTTTGCCATAATGGTTCAACTCCCGTCATGTTGAGTTTTATTTATTAAGCTCTGTTCTTAACTTTATTCTATCATATTTTTGTTTTATTTGCAAAAATATGATAGAAAATACAAAAGCGAGAGCTACCGAACGCTCTCGCTTTTGCCACCTCTATACCTTGCCTTCTGCCAAACCACTGCACCCTCCACAAGATGCAGTAGCCCTCCCACAACTATAATACAATAACGTGGGGAGATTTTCAAGTGGGAAAATAAATTTTTGTAAAATTTTTTGAAAGGCTGGAGAAAGAAAGGAATTTTCGATGTTTTGGAGAATCATGTAGTATGGGGAAAATTTCTATATATAGTATGGAAATTCTAAAAGGGGATGAATCCAATGTATTTTTATTGCGAGAAGTGTAAAAAACAATATCCTTTGATTACGCATTCCTATATGTGTGAGTGCGGCGGCATGTTTCGCTTGCACAAGAGCGACAGCGATGAGTGCGCAAATGATATTTCAATCGGCGAGGGCGTGACTCCGCTGATGCCGTTCCGTGCCAATCATCAGGACTTCATTTTGAAGATGGAAAACCTGCAGCCAACAGGTTCCTTCAAGGATCGCGGAGCGTATCGTTTGATCAATGAGATCCACAAAATCGGTATTCGGAAGGTTGCAATGGATTCGGCAGGAAATGCAGGGGCTGCGATTGCGGCTTATGCGGCGGCTGCGGATATGGAATGCACGATCTACATGCCGGAGGATGCTTCCGTGGAGCGGTTCAAGCAGATCGAGAGCTACGGGGCAAAGACGGTGAAGGTTCCAAAGAGCCGTATGAGTGCCTGCACGGCAGTCAAGGAGAATCTCGGGGATGCGTATTATGCTTCGCATGTCTACAATCCGCTCTTTACGGAGGGCATGAAGTCCATGGCGCATGAGATTTATCATCAGCTGGGCGATCAGGTGCCGGAGTATATTTTCATGCCGGTAGGGAATGGCACGATGCTTTTGGGGCTTTTCCTTGGATTTGTGGAGATTGGCCGCCTGCCTCATTTCGTTGCCGTGCAGAGCAAGGAGTGCGCTCCTCTCTATGAGGTGTTCCATGGGCTTGAGCCTGAACCAAAGCGTACTACGGTGGCATCGGCAATCCGCATTGAGCAGCCGAAGCGCCTGAATGATATGCTGGAGGCTCTGCGGGCAAGCAATGGCGATGTTATTGCTGTAGATGATGAGAAAATCCTCAAGGCGAAGGATTATTTGGGTGCGCGTGGCATTTATGTGGAAACGACTTCTGCGGCGGCGCTTGCCGGTGCATTGAAGTATTTCCCGAATGGAAAACCAGACAATTACCGCGTGATTATCCCGATTACGGGACATGGCCTCAAGGGTTGAGTTTGGAGCGTGATGGCAGTTGCTTCATGCGATGATCGATGTTGGTTCCAATACGATACGCATGGCAGTCTATGAGATTGAGGGAAGCCGCATAGAGATGCTGATGAAGAAGAAGCATGCCGTGGGGCTTGCCTCTTATCTCGCAGATGGGGTCATGCAGAAGGAAGGAATCGACAAGGCGGTAGAGGTTTTGCAGGGGTTTCGCTCTTTTTTGCAGAGCCTTCGGATTACGGAGGTGTCTGCATTTGCAACAGCGGCGCTCCGCAATGCGAAAAATAGTGCAGAGGCAGTGCAGGAAATCTGGGAACGCTCCTCGGTACTCCTGCATATTGTCAGCGGTGACGAGGAAGCGGAGCTAGGTTTTGCTGGCGCAACGCATGATTTGCCGGAGGATACAGGGCTTTTAGTGGATATCGGCGGAGCCAGTACGGAGATTGTTTTTTTTCAGGAGAAAAGGATTGTGAGAAAGCGGAGCTTTCCGATGGGTTCCCGCTGCATGCACAAGAAATTTTCTTCGGACGTTCTTTCCAGCAGGGAGGAATGCCGGCGAATGCGCCAAGAGGCGGAACGGATCCTTGGAGCTGCGGAAGAGTTTCGGGAAATTTCCTATCCTGTGCTTTGCGGCATCGGAGGCACGTTCAAGGGGGCTATGGCTCTCTGCCAAGAGGTGCTTGGCGGTTGTGGCAGTCTCTTGAGGGTTTCCGAGATGCGTGAGCTGCTGGTGAGGTTTCAGAGGCGGGACGCTTTTTCGGAGGAGGATGTTGCTCATTTGATGAGGGCAGTTCCTGAACGTATGGACACGATTGTTCCGGGATTGGTGATTGCGGATGTGATTGCAGAGCGTTTTAACTGCGAGGAGATCCGCTACAGCGATTCGGGCGTGAGGGAAGGATATATTTATTCCAGAATTTTGTAAGAAAAGGATGCGTTCGTGCAAGGGGGCAGGTGAGTTTTCATGGAAATTTTTGTGTATCGGGCGGTTCGGTACAAGAAGGTACTGGATTTCCAGTATGATTTTTGCAAGGTGGAAAAATGCCTGAAGGAAAAGTTCGAGGATAAGGCGGCAAGCCTTGAGGATATCTTGGAAACGGCACTGTCCCTTGGGCAGTTCGATAATCCGGCACACAAGAAGTCCTACGAGAAGATGCTGCAGGATGGGTATGTCCGTTTTGACATTGGAAAAGGGCATGGTGTCCTGTTCTTTTTTGAGCGTCCGCCGGCTTCGGAGGATATCAGCGTGCATGTGAAGTGCGTGATCGCTTCCTGAGATGAAGAAGGTCTGTCAGTGCCTTGCAGCATGGGCATTGGTGGACTTTTTTTGTTGAAAATGATAAAATAACGGGGTGAACACTTCTAGGAAAGCAGAGTTTTAATAGGTTTAGATTTTGAGGTGAGATTGTGGATTTTGGTCAGGGAAAGGTCGTTTCCGTCAAGCTGGAAAACGAGATGAAGAATTCCTACATCGATTATGCGATGTCGGTCATCGTTGCTCGTGCCTTGCCAGATGTTCGAGATGGACTGAAGCCTGTGCATCGGCGTATTCTTTATGCGATGCAGGAAGCGGGCATGGGGTCTACGAAGCCATACAAGAAATCGGCACGTATCGTCGGTGAGGTTCTCGGTAAATATCATCCGCACGGAGATAGTTCCGTATATGATGCTATCGTCCGTATGGCGCAGGATTTTTCGATGCGCTACATGCTGGCGGATGGGCATGGCAATTTTGGTTCGGTAGATGGCGACCCTGCGGCTGCCATGCGTTATACAGAAGTTCGCATGTCGAAGATTTCGGAGTTGATGCTGCAGGACATTGAAAAGGATACCGTCGAGTTCATGCCGAACTATGACGAGTCCTTGAAGGAGCCGACAGTCTTGCCGGCAAAGTTCCCGCAGCTTCTGGTCAACGGAACCTCCGGTATTGCTGTCGGCATGGCAACGAACATTCCTCCGCACAACATGTGCGAGGTCATTGATGGCACGTTGCAGCTGATTGACAATCCGGATATGACGATTGAGGAGCTGATGCAGACCATCAAGGGACCGGATTTTCCGACAGCAGGCTTGATTCTTGGGACGGACGGCATACGGAGCGCCTATACGACAGGACGCGGCGTTATCAAGATGCGCGCGGATGCGCATATCGAAACGATGTCGAACGGCAAGAACCGCATTATTGCGACGGAGCTTCCGTATCAGGTCAACAAGGCTCGCTTGGTGGAAAAGATTGCGGAGCTGGTGCGTGACAAGAGCATTGACGGGATTACGGACCTGCGTGACGAGTCTGACCGCAATGGCATGCGTATTGTCATTGAGTTGCGCCGTGATGCAAATCCGAATGTAATCTTGAACCAGCTTTACAAGCATACGCAGTTGCAGGAGAGCTTCGGCGTTATCATGCTGGCACTTGTGGACGGCAAGCCGCAGGTACTTAACTTGAAGGAGGTTCTCCATTACTATATCAAGCATCAGGAGGATGTGATTACTCGCAGGACGAAGTACGAGCTGGCAAAGGCTGAGGCTCGTGCGCATATCTTGGAGGGCTTGACTATTGCCCTTGACCATCTTGATGCTGTGATTACGACCATTCGGGAAAGCAGGACCGCAGAGATTGCAAAGAATGCCTTGATGGAGAGCTTTCATCTTTCGGACAAGCAGGCACAGGCGATTCTTGACCTTCGCTTGCAGCGTCTCACCGGTTTGGAACGGGAGAAGATTGAGGAGGAGTATCAGGAGACCTTGAAGGCAATCGAGGAACTCAAGGCAATCCTTGCAGATGAGGCAAAGATTCTTGCCATTATCAAAAAGGAATTGCTTGCTGTCAAGGAAAAGTACGGCGATGAGCGGCGTACCCGCCTTACGATTGATACCTCCGAGATTGATATGGAGGACTTGATTGCGGAGGAGGATGTTGTCATTACCCTCACGCACAATAACTACATCAAGCGTATGCCGCTTACGACCTACCGCAACCAAAAGCGTGGCGGCAGGGGCGTGACGGGAATGGGAACGAAGGAGACGGATTTTGTTGAGAATCTCTTGATTACGACAACGCACCATACCATCCTGTTCTTTACAAGCCGTGGATGTGTCTACTATCTCAAGGCATACGAGATTGCAGAGGCAAGCCGTCAGGCAAAGGGAACGGCAATCATCAATCTCTTGCAGCTTGACAAGGGCGAAAAGATTACTGCCGTTATTCAGGTGCGTGAGTTCAATCCGGACAAGTTCCTGTTCATGGCAACGAAGAAGGGCATTGTCAAGAAGACCGTTCTCAGTGATTTCAAGTCCATGCGCAAGGGCGGCTTGATCGCTATCAGCTTGGACGATGATGATGAGCTGATCGGTGTCAAGTTTACGGACGGCAGCCGCTCGGTTATTCTTGGCACGAAGGACGGCATGGCGATTTGCTTCGATGAGAGTGACGTTCGCTCGATGGGAAGGACTGCGCGCGGCGTTCGGGGCATTCGCCTGAATGCGGGCGATGAGGTCATCGGCATGGCGAACCTTCACAAGAATGCTGACGTGCTTACTGTGACGGAAAACGGCTTTGGCAAGCGTACCTCAACGGAGGAGTATCGCCCACAGACACGAGGCGGCAAAGGCGTAATCAACTTGAAGGTCACGGAAAAGACAGGCGCAGTGATTGGTCTTAAGGTCGTAAGGCCGGGGCAGGAACTGATGCTGATAACGACAGAGGGAATCGTCATTCGCACGAACGTGGATGAGATTTCTGTCATCAGCCGCAATACGCAGGGTGTTATGCTGATGAAAACCGATGAAAACGATAAAGTTGCTTCCATGGCAACCATGGACCAGAAAAATGGATAATGGCTGCTGGGCAAGCAAATACGCTCCCCTTCATGGTATCATTTTCATGGACGGGAGCGTATTTGAATGTTATGGAAGAAGGAAGAAAAACAAAGGAGTAATGATTTCAATCCGTTGAAAGGCTTGAAATAGCTGTGATGGCATGGTATACTGAACTTGAAATTCACGAAAGACGTTATGAATACCAATAGAAATGCCCCTAGGGAGTGATGACCCTAGGGGCATTTTCGTTGCGTAGGTGATGAATCTACGCCCTGTTAGGTGCCACGATGTGGTCGGTCTACCACCCTAACATCTGCACTATCCGGTAGCCTAGAATACTTCCTAGCACGCTGATGAGCAGGCTGACCATGATTTCCACGAAAGACATGAGTGAATACCTCCCTCCCTTGCCGTATTAGCTTGATGAGGGCTGTGGCAAGAAAAGTATAGCAAATTTTTCAGAATTGTGCTATGTTAAACGAAGATTGAACTGTCAAGGAAATCTTGAAAGTTTGAAAAGAATGTAATAGAAATAGGAAATACGCTCCTTTTCATGGTATAATTTTCATGGATAGGAGCGTATTTGTATAACTCAGCACAGATGTCCCAATTTTCAAGGCGTTACAGGCTGAAAGGAGTCGCACAATGGCAAAGAAGAAAACTGCTGAAAAAGCATTGAATATAGACAGTATTTTGTTCAACTGCAGAGATTACTTGCGTGCTGCACGTAATTCAGGCTCTTTCTTTGAAAAGAGAGATATGATGCTGACACTTGTATTCTTGCGTTTTATTGGTGAAAAGTACGAAGATGGAATCGAAGCATTGCGTCAGACCTTGATCGAACAGGGGCTTGACCTTGATGATGAAAATATCAGAGCTGCATTTTTTGATGATGCTACATTTGCAGACGGAACATACAACCTTCCTATAGAGGCAAGATGGTCAACCATCATCAACACTCCTGCTCCTAAACTCAATGTTGCACTCGATACGGCACTAAGCAGGCTGGAAGAGGAAGACCTTCAGCTGAAAGGTTGCTTTATCAAGGGTACATTTACTGCTCGTAATTTAGCGGCTAATGATATCAAGAAAATTGTTGATGAAGTTAATAAAATCAGCCACAAGACTTTCGGAGAAGAAAAAGACTTAATCGGATATGTATATGAGTACTTCCTCAAGGAATTTGCCGTAAATGCAACAAAGGAAGAAGGAGAATTCTATACTCCTCACGATGTAGTTCAGCTTATCGCAGCCATGATCGAACCTTTTGAAGGAACTCTTTATGATCCTGCCTGTGGTTCCGGTGGTATGTTCATTCAGAGTGCCGAACTTGTTAAATCAAAGCAAGGTAATCTTAATAGCATAAATATCTACGGTCAGGAAAAGGAAGCAGCAACCTATCGTCTTGCAAAGATGAATCTAGCACTTCGTGGTATCAGTCATAATCTTGGCGGTACAAACGACTCTTCGTTTACACATGATTTGCATAAAGGATTGTATTTCAACTACATCATGGCAAATCCGCCTTTCAATCTTAAGGGTTGGTACGATGAAAATTTAAAGAACGATGCTCGTTGGGCAGATTATGTTACTCCGCCTGAAAGCAATGCTAACTATGCGTGGATTTTACATATGCTCTCACACTTAAAACCTGCTGATGGTGTTGCAGGATTCCTGCTTGCCAACGGTGCATTGAATGACAGTGATACATTGGAAATTCGCAAAAGACTTATTCAGAATGATAAGGTTGAAGCTATTATCGTTCTCCCAAGAGAACTGTTTATCACTACTGATATCAGTGTAACATTATGGATTCTGAACCAGAATAAAAAAGGTGGTAAATACCACGGCAGAAACCTTCGTAATCGTGAACATGAAATCTTGTTCATGGATTTGCGTCAGTGGAGAGATAATCCAGTCAAAGGCGAAAACAAAAAGAAAGTACGTTTAGTAACCGAACAGATTGAGCGTGCCGCTGATATTTATCATACATGGCAGAGTGAAGGTACTGACGGAACAAAATATGAAGTTCCTGAACTTTATCGTAGTGTAGGTATCAGTGAAATCGAAGAAAAAGGATGGACACTTACTCCAAGTAAATATATTGAATTCATCGACCATGATTTAGAAATTGACTATGAAAAGGAAATGGCTCGTATTCAGTCTGAAATGCAAGAAATCATGAAAGCTGAAAAGAAATCCCAGCAGATGTTGGAAGATGCATTTAGGGGGATTGGTTATGACATTGACTAACATTAGACTCGGAGATTATATCGAACGTTCAACAGAAAACAATTCTGATTTGAAATACGGAGAAGAATTAATAACGGGTGTTAACAGTAGCGGTGTATTTGCTCCACCGAAAGGAAGTACTCTTGGAGTTGATTTAAAGCCATATAAAATAGTAAATAATGGAGCTTTTGTGTATAATCCAACTCGATTAAATCTTGGCTCACTAGCATACAGAACAGAAGGATTATGCATTGTTTCTCATTTATATATGATTTTCTATCTTACTGAAGAAGGAAAGAAAATAATAGATCCGCAATGGCTATATATCTATTTTCATAGAGATGAATTCAAAAGAGAAGTTACTTTCAGGAATTTTGGGAGCCAAAGACCTGAATTTAACTTTAAAGATATGAGTGATATTATAGTTCCTCTTCCAGATATAGATACTCAAAGAAAATATGCAGGAATCTACAAAGCCATGCTTTTAAATCAACAGAGCTATGAGCGTGGCTTGGAGGATTTGAAGCTTGTTTGTGATGCTTATATTGAGGATTTGAGGAGACAAATACCTTGTGAGGCTATCGAACCATATATTGAACGCCATGATATCAGAAACGGACCGAATGGCACAAAAAATGTTATGGGCGTTAGTACAACTAAAGAGTTTCGTGACCCCACTTCAAAAGTAAACCGAAATGAGTTGGCAAATTATAAAGTTGTTAAGCCACGTCAGATTAGTTTTGTACAGACAACGCACAACGAAAAGGTATTTTGTAATGCATTTAATAATACCGATGAAGATATTGTAGTAACATCAGTCAATGAGGTGTTTTCAACCAATGAAGAAAAGTTATTACCAGAATACTTAGTTATGTTTTTTAACAGAACTGAATTCGACCGATATGCAAGATATCATTCATGGGGATCAGCAAGAGAAACATTCACATGGGATGATTTAATTAAAGTTGAGATTCCTATTGCTGACATAAATGTGCAGAAATCTATTGTTGATATCTATACGGTTTATAAAGAAAGAAAACAAATAAATGAAAAGCTAAAAGCACAAATAAAAGATATTTGCCCTATCTTAATAAAGGGCTCTATTGAAGAAGGAAGAAAAACAAAGGAGGCGTAATCTATGGCAAAGTTAAAAGAATATAACGGCCACTACTGTGAATCACAATACGAGTATGCCTTCATTGGATTCATGGAAGTTGAAGGTTGGGATTATATCTCCGGCAATAATATCAATCGTATCAGCAAAAGAGATGTATTGATTGCTGATGATTTCAAAAAATTTATTGCTGATATGAATCCTGAACTTACTGAAGATGAAGTTACACAGATTTTTGATAATGTTCGTCTTGTTGGTTCAGAGAGTGATTTTGCGACCTTGCATAAGGTTTATGGCTGGATGGTTGATGGAATTCAGTTTACCCCACAGGATGGCTTGGCAAAAATGATACCACTCATCGACTTTGAGAACCCTGATAATAATATCTTCCGTGTGGTTAATCAGTTTACTGTGGAATATACAAATAACGGACAAAAGGAAAATCGCAGACCTGATGTACTGTTATTTGTCAATGGTATGCCTTTATGTGTTATTGAACTTAAAAATCCTGCCGATGCTCATGCAACAGTTTATGATGCGTGGGAACAAATTAACATTCGTTACTGGAGGGATATTCCTCATTTGCTTCACTACTGCCCACTTGCTTGTATCTCTGACGGAGTAAAGACAAGACTTGGAACAGTTCGTACTCCTTATGAGCATTTTTATGCTTGGAGACGAGTAAATGATGGTGATGAAGTTTCTACTCTGCCTTTTGCTGAAACAGAAACTATGATTAAGGGTGTGTATTCACCTGAAAGATTTTTAGAGATTTTCAGAGATTATATCTATTTCCAAGACAGTATTTATGACAGTGCTGAAGTGGAAATCGTTTGTAGATATCCACAGTTCTTTGCCGCAAAACTGTTAAAGCAAAGCATTGTTAATTCTATCGTAACTAAAAGTGGCAAAGGTGGTACATACTTCGGTGCAACAGGGTGTGGAAAAACATATACAATGGCATTCCTTGCCCGTCAGCTGGCACTTCGCTGTTCTGACATTCCTGAAATAGGTTCACCGACAATTATTCTTATTGTTGACAGAGAAGAATTACAGAAACAGGGTGCCAAGCTATTCACCAAGAGTAAGGAGTTCTTAAACCTCGGAGAAGTTTCTGTTGTAAAAAACAGAGCACAGTTAAGACAGGAACTTGGTGCAAGACAAAGTGGTGGTTTCTATATTTGCACAATTCAGAAATTCTGCGACCGTGAAGATGATAAAATCGGTCTTATCAATGACCGTCAGAATATTATATGTTTTTCTGATGAAGCCCACAGAACTCAGCTTGAGCATTCTAAAAAGATTCAGTTCAGTAAGGATGCTGATGAAAATATGAAAGCTATGGTATCAAAGCCATATGCAAAGGTATTAAAAGAAGCATTTCCACAGGCTACGTTTGTAGGTTTCACTGGAACTCCTATTGCTGAAACATATCAGACGTTTGGTGAGGAAATTGACAGATACACTATGGATCAGGCAGTTGCCGATGGTCTTACTGTTTCTATCAAATATCACCCTCGCATTGCCAAAGTATTACTTGATAAGAACAAAGCAAAAGAAATTGAAGATTACTATAAAAAATGTGCCGATGATGGTGCGACATATGATGATATTGAAGCAAGCAAACGTGCAATGAGTTCTATGGAAGTTATCCTTGCAGAGCCTTCTCGTCTGGAAAGACTTGCCACAGATATCCATGACCATTATATTTCATCGTGTGACGGTGACCCGGACAGAGTACAGAAAGCAATGATTGTCTGCTCAAGCAGAAAAATTGCGTATTCTCTTCTTGTGAAATTCAAGGATAAATATCCAGAATGGTTTGAAGAAAAGAAAACACCTGACGGAGTTACTGCAACAGATGAAGAACTAAAAGAATTAAAACCTATGCCATTTATGGCTATGGTATCGAGTGTCGGAAGTAACGATGAAACTGAGATGTATAACTATCTTGGTGGTGTAAAAAATGATAAACGCTCTGAAGAGTTGGATGCAGCCTTTAAGCAGGAAAAATCCAACTTCCGTATCGTTATTGTAGTTGATATGTGGATTACAGGATTTGATGTTCCATCACTTACATATTTATATAACGATAAACCTTTGAAGAAGCACTTGTTGATTCAGACTATCAGCCGTGTCAACAGAAAATATCCGGGTAAGGATTACGGAATGATTATCGACTATATCGGCATTCGTGACAATATGCGTGAAGCCATGAAGGTCTATGGTGGCGATACATCAGTTGCTCCTACATCAGATGATGTTGAACAAGCTACATCTGTATTTAGGGAGGAACTTGAAATCCTTAAGACACTGTTTACAGATTATGACTTAGCACCATTCCTTAATCCGGAATGTGACTCTGTTGAAAGATACAAATTACTTTCTAAAGCAGCTGAATATGTTTTTGCTTCGACACAGGTATTGCAGACTGAAGGAAATGGAAAAACTAATCAGGTTTCATTTAAGACATATTTCTTAAAAACCGTTAAGAGAATGAGAAGTGCTTTTGATATTTGTCAGCCTTCCGGAAATCTTGGTGAGGAAGAATCTGCACTTGCACAGTGCTTTATGGCTATAGCAGGTTTCGTTCGTAAAATGAGTGGAACCAGCGATGTGGATGCCGATACTATGAATCGTGCAGTTTCAAAGATGGTTGAAGAGGCATTGAAATACAATCAAGTGGAAAGTGTTCTTGAAAGTGGTGAGGAAGAAGATATCTTCTCTCCTGAATACTTTGAGAAACTATCGGATGTAAAAATGCCAGCCACAAAGTTAGAGTTACTTATCAAAATGCTCCGTAAGCAGATAAAGGAATACGGCAAGGTAAATCAGTTAGCTGCCAAGACTTTCCAAGAGATGCTTGAAAAGACTATTGCTGAATACCATGAAAGACGTAAGCATCTTACAGCTGAAGAAGCTGGAGCAACACAGGAAACAGCTTCAGAGGATATCATCAAAGCGGCAACGGAACAAGCCTTGGCAATCCTCCGCCAGATGAACAAAAATCGTGAGAGTTTCCGTAAAATAGGATTAACCTTTGAAGAAAAAGCCTTTTATGATATTTTGCTTGACCTTCGCAACCAATATAATTTTGAATATGGCACAGATAAAGAAATTGACGGTGTTGTGGTAAATGATAGGTGCAAAGTTCTTGCCAAAAGGGTGAAGGAGATCATAGATACAAAATCTTCCTTTGCTGACTGGCTCAATAATCAGAATGTGCGAAATCAATTAAAACTTGAAATCAAGATCTGTTTGATCAAGAACGGTTATCCGCCTCAGTACAGCCCCGAAGTGTTTACGAAGGTTATGGAGCAGGTAGAAAACTTTGAAGAGCATTCTGGAATGGTTTCAGAATGCAAGGATAAGCCGCTTATGATGGTTGCGGACGAGTTTAGTTCTTATGGAAAAGAAAAAATCTAAAGGTGATGAGCAGGCTGACCGTGATTTCCACTCCACGAAAGGCACGATTTAGGATATGGGCGATTTGATAGAGGGATTGGATATGAAATCTAATATGGATAATTTAAAACAAGGAAGTCTTATTCTGTATTAAGTGAATCAAAACAAATTTTTGCGAGCAAATACAAGACAATTCTTCCAACGGAAGAAGAATTAAAAAGTGAGTTAGATAGAAATAGAAGATTTTTCCTTGAACAACAAAACAGTAAAGAAAATGGAGTCGACTATTGTATTAACTAATTTAGATTGGGCGATTTATAACGCCATTGTTCAAGAAAATGCCATAAGCATTTTCCCTCCAATTTGC
>CALELM010000051.1 GCA_937902665.1 uncultured Selenomonadaceae bacterium | reverse complement strand
TCATCATTATCCCGGCATGCTTCGCCTATGGCATAGAGCCTAATTCCGGTCCGTCCCTCCTCTTTATCACGCTTCCCAACGTATTCAATCACATGACAGGCGGAATCGCATGGGGGACAGCCTTCTTCATTTTCATGTCATTCGCAGCCCTGTCAACCGTCATTGCCGTATTCGAGAATATTTTTGCATTCTATATCGACCAATTTAGCTGGACACGGAAAAAGGCTGTAGCAATTCATGCGATTCTGCTTCCGCTTTTGTCCCTGCCAACCATACTGGGCTTTAACCTGCTCGCAGGAATCCAGCCCATGGGAGCTGGTAGCTCCATCTTGGATTTAGAGGATTTCCTCGTATCCAGCAACGTCTTGCCGCTGGGCAGCCTCTTTTACCTCCTGTTTTGCACGAGGAAAAATGGCTGGGGATGGGAACATTTTCTTGCGGAAGCAAACAGCGGTCTCGGCATAAAGTTCCCGCCTTCCCTGAAATTCTATATGTCCTATATCCTGCCTGCCGTCATTGCCATCATTTACCTAAAAGGATATTACGACACCTTTGCAAAGCAAGGGACAGAAGTATTGGTGCTGTGGATGGGAATCGCCGTAATGTTACTGATTTCTATCTTTACCATCGCCTTTTCAAAAGGAAAGCGATAACCAACAGCCCTAGTGTCAGATAAATCAAAAATGCTCGGGAAAACAATCTTCCCGAGCATTTTTCATCGTTTGCCAAGCAAAATCCCAAAATTACACTTCCGTGCGATCAAATGGCACTTGATTCAAGAGCAAAGTCTCATTATTGTCCGTGATCCAGCCAAGCGCCCATTCGTTGCTGACAAGAAGCACTGGATTTTGATTGCGGTCATAAACAAACATGCCTCGATCGGCACCGCGCAAGCTCGCAGGCGTGACTTCCCGCCCGTCCTCGTACTTCATCCAACGAGCCACCTCGTAAGGCTGCATCTGCATCACGATGTCCACATTGTACTCATTCTTCAACCGATACTCCAAAACCTCAAACTGCAAGGTTCCAACCGTTCCGACAATATACGAATCCGTACCGGCACCTGCCTGCTGGAATAACTGGATCGCCCCTTCCTGCGTCAGCTGTTCCATACCCTTCACGAACTGCTTGCGCTTCATCGTGTCCTTTGCCTGCACGCGTGCAAATTTTTCCGGTGGGAAAACGGGAAAATCTTCAAACTTAAACTTCTTCTCCGCATCGCAGATCGTATCTCCAATGCCAAAAATCCCCGGATCAAAAAGACCAACAATATCTCCCGGCCAAGCTTCCTCAATAATTTGCCGATCCTGTGCCAAGAACTGCTGGGGCTGTGACAGCTTTATCATCTTATCGCTCTGCTGATGGTATACGTTCATGTTCCTTTCAAATTTTCCGGAACAAATGCGTATAAAAGCCAACCTGTCACGATGCGCAGGATTCATGTTTGCCTGAATCTTGAACACAAAGGCAGAAAAATTCGTATCATTCGGCGCAATCACTCCCTCAGATGAATTCCGTGCTGCTGGAGGAGGTGCTAGGCGAATATATTCCTCCAAAAAGTTTTGCACGCCAAAATTCGTCATGGCAGAACCGAAGAACATCGGCGTAAGCTCACCTGTCGCAACCTTTTCCAAATCGAAGTCCTCGCCTGCCTCATCCAAAAGGGAAATATCGTCCATCAGGGACTCATACGCTGCCTCCCCTACACGGGATCTCCCAACGGGATCCTCAAGCGCAAAAATCTCAGAACCACGTTCCTCCTGCCCATGCGAACTGTCATCTGCAAACAATTCCATCTGGTTGCTTTGACGATGGTAAACACCCATATATTTCCCATCCGTGCCTATCGGCCAATTCATGGGATAGGAACGGATCCCCAGCACCTGCTCAATTTCGTCCATCAGATCCAGCGGTGCTTTTCCAAAACGATCCAACTTGTTTACAAAGGTAAAAATAGGAATACCCCTCTGCTTGCAGACCTTAAATAATTTCTTTGTCTGCGCCTCTACACCCTTTGCAACGTCAATAATCATGACTGCGCTGTCCACTGCCATCAAGGTACGGTAAGTATCCTCACTGAAATCCTGATGCCCCGGCGTATCCAGAATATTGATACGGCAGCCATCGTAATCAAACTGAAGGACAGACGAAGTGACAGAAATACCACGCTGTTTTTCGATCTCCATCCAGTCCGATACGGCATGGCGCTGCGTCTTGCGTGACTTGATCGAGCCTGCCAGATGAATCGCCCCTCCATAAAGAAGAAGCTTTTCCGTAAGCGTTGTCTTACCTGCATCTGGATGCGAAATAATGGCAAACGTGCGTCTTTTCTTTATCTCCCGTTCGAGCTCTCCTGTTGTTGCTGACAAAATATTTTCCTCCTATCGATGCTTTACCAACAAAAACTGCCTCAGCGACACCGCTGAGGCAGTCCAAAAATCCTAATCAAAAAGACATATCAAAGAAGCTGCCCACTGCTGTATACTTATTCATGGCTAGAAGGCTGCTGCCAGTATAGGCTTGCGCCGTTTTCAACTCGGAGCCAAAAAGAGCATCAACAGACGGGAAAAGCTTATCCTTTTGGGCATTTGCAGACTGGACATGCGCATCTGCCTTGCCTGCCAAGCCATTCTTGCCAAGAATGCTTGCCACCTTGTTCGGACTCTCCGTAATCGCTGTTGCAAGCTGTTCCTCATCTACGGACAACATGCCGCCCTTGCCGACATGAATACCGATATTCTCATAGCTTCCAGCACGGTACGTTGCATCAGAAAACTCATTGCTGATGTATGACATACGCTTCGAGAGCGAAGCATTGTCCGAAAAAAGCTTTACTGCTTCATTGTACTTGTCCACAAAATCCTTTACGTTCTCGACCGCCGTCTTCAAGCCATCGCTCATATCAAGCTTTGTAGACGTAACCTCTTTGCCATTTGCATCCTTGGTAACCGTCGTACTCTTCGAGAGCGCCTCTGGGCCTCCCACGTCAAAATTAGTCGCCTTCAGCTTGGAAGACGCACTGGACAAATCCGACATGGACGAACTGAACTCAGCCGAAAACTCCTTCTTTGCCGCATCATACGAAGAAAGAACCTCCGAGGCATTCTTCTGCACACTGTAGATATTCGTCGCATTCAATCCAGAAGAAGCACCGGATTCTGCATAACGATTCCACATCTGCGAAATACCATCCGACTTGGAACTTGAGCCGCTGCTGCCAAACAGGGAAGCACCATTCTTTGAAGCAAAATTAAACAACGAATAGTTCGCATTCGCCATTGATGAAATTGTCATTGCCATAAAGTATCATCCTTCCATAGAAAAACCCGCACATCCATGCAATACTCGACAAAAGACACACTTATCCTTGTAAAATGAGTGTAACATTTCCATGAATTATTGTCAATCAAAACTATCCTCTTCCGATTCTTTGTCAATCCTTGTGAAGAAATTTTTTCAGTTTTTATAACGCCATTGCTCAAGAAAATGCCATAAGCATTTTCTTGAAAAATGGCGTTTCAACGAAGCGAAAGTTTGCTCGCCGCTTGTTAAAATTTGGTTTCCCCCACTTACAGCAAGCTGTTGCAGAAGGGGACATCTTTAGCTTCGTTATAACTATCTACACTTTCAAGGAAATATATCTTCTTTTTTCTGCACTTTCTCTAAATCCAGTTTTATTCTTTCCATGAACTCACCTCTACTATCATAGGGACTGACTCTCTTAGCGATTGTATAGTCTCTCTTCCTCTGCCTTCAATCCTCTCTCGAATCCTGTCTCCGATTCCGTCCAAAACTCTGTTCCAAATCCATTCCTAATCTTGATTTCATGATAAAATCTCCTCTCATTTTTCATCCTTGCACCGATGGAAAGATTTTCGCAAGAATATTCTCACATTTTATAAATTCAAATCTTCATAAAAAACATGTCTTTCCCCAACATATCATATTCTTCGGGGGGGGGATAATCCTCCTAGGTTTGAAAAATCACCTTGTTTTTTTTACTGATTTTTTGAAAAACGCCTTATAAAATAATGAATTTTTCAACATTCTCTCCCCAGCATCATACAGCAGGGACAGAAGCCAGCTTACCGCTTACTGCATTGGCAAGTACAATATAAATGATATTTTCCCCAAAAAGGTTGCCTAGCAGGCAACCTTTTGAAAAAAATTTTTGCAACAGTTTCTCCACCAAACCGCCCCATTCCGTACTTGTTTCTTGAATATAAAAAACTCCCCCTAAAGTAGATTTGATTGCTTGCTTTGTCTACTTTAGGGGGGATCATGTTTTTCTTGTCAAACACTTTTGAGTTTTTGTATTCTGATTGCCCTTTAACAGCATAGGCTCAGAAACTCATTCCGTAAGGCATCAGCCATTTTGCCTTTACTTTGCTGTGTCATCTTCCACACGGATAAATCTCTTGCGAATAATACGGGCGATTTCATAAACTTCATCATCATTGTAACGAAAACGGGAATTTTCCGCTGCCACATGACAGAGAATCTCCTTTGCTGTATCGTCAACACTGTTATTTCCAGCGTCCTCCAACGATTCCGTGATTTCCTCCGTTGTGAAATCACCTTCCTCAAAACCATAGCATTTGCAGAGCAGATACTCCAAAATCGCATCTGCCTTCTTTTCATTGAGAGACCTTGGTTCCTCGTCCTTATGGTTTTCGGCAGTATTTCTTTTCCGCACAATCTTCGCTATCTCGTAAACATCATCGTCATCATACTCCAAGCGAGAATTCTCCTCTGCCAAAAAGTTTAGAATCCCGCAGGCAATCTTCTCAGGCATACCGGATTCTCCCAAAAGCCCTGCTACTTCCTCAACCGTTATGTCGCCTTCTTCCACAGTTTCAATCTTGTCAATCAAGTACTTGATTATGGCCTCAGCCTTGCCTTTGATAAACTCATCATGACACGCAACCGCTCTCTTTTCCTCCTCGCTATCACTCTGGCACTGACAGTCCTCTAAATTAAGGAGGTCATCCATATCCCATAAATCCCAATGTCCTTCCGAATTAAGATAAATCTCATTATGATAAACCTCACTACGGTCATTCGCATCAGCATGGAAAAGACAATACAGCCTATTGTCGATGTGTTTCTCCTTCCCTTCCAGCAGGGCTTGGACAAAACCCGAAAGTATTTCTGTCGCTTTTTTTGGCATCCAGCTTACTTCTTTGCCGGAACGAATAACCTTTTTCACCTTGGCGACATCCAAAAATAGACCATTATCACCAGTAGCAATATAATTTTGGAATTTTTTGAGGACATCGAAAGCTACAGCAACATCTTTGTAGATTTCAAACTGTTTAGGACATAAGCCATATTGAAGCCAATACAAAATGGTTTTTTCCAGAGTAATAGCCGAACTATTCTCTCCATGAAAGCGATAAATGGGGAGATTCCAACCATAATCGTAATCATAACCTTCACCATACCGATATGTACTACCGCCCCGATATGTATTATAACAAACAAACGAATTATGGTATTTGCAAGTTAAGCCATCATGCTCTACACCTCGCACAGAAATAGGCAATCTACGATTCTTGCATATTCTTCCATAAATTTTTTCAGCCTCTTTTGCCGTTGGGAAGTCACCTTTAAACCCTCCAAAATTCATCTCTGCAACAGAAGGTACAGCAAAGGAAGGATTGGAGCATTGCTGTGCACTCGCTTCAAAATTTTTCAAATTGGGCATTATGCCAACAATGTCCGGAATATAATAAACGTCCTTATTAGACATATATGTCCATTTTTTATCAACATCGTTCTTCCTTGCCCACTTCAGAAGGGTATCCGCATAATGATTGACCAGATGCGCTGCATCGCTTATCATCTGAGCCAACATATCCGCTTTTCTCTCTTCCTCATACTCTCTTTCCCAGTCCTCATGACGGTTCATCTCTTCCTCATACTCTTTGAATGTATTCTCTATCTCCTCTTTTGTCGTATTCTCCATTTCCTCAAAATCCTCTTTGAGCATGTTCTCCACTTCCTTCATGATACCTTTGAAAGCGGTCTCTGTGCTTGTTGACTGACTCATTATCATCTCTCCAATCGTTTATTCCTCACATGTCCTTGATAACATTCAGAAAGCTTGCCCAGTCGGAGATATTGTCATGCACAGGAGTTGACAACATTTCATACTCGGAAAAGCTCTCATGTTCCATATTTCATAAATCCCCGTTGTTCCTAAAAATCATGTCTCTCCCCGAGATATCACATTCTTCGGGGGGAGGGATAATCCTCCCACATTTGAAAAATTCTTCGCTTTTTTCTGATTTCTTTGCAGAAAAATCCTTGCATTGTAAAATTCCTTTCTCCCTATCGCACCTCCCAACGTATTCCCAAGCAGCCTATGTCGTGTCTAGTCTCAAACTTCTCTGGAAGCACCTCGTAAGCTTGCCTCCTGCCTGCTTATTGCTATTGCCTCGAACAAGTACAGTATAAATGATGTTTCCTCCCAAAAGGTTGCCTAGCA
>CALELM010000050.1 GCA_937902665.1 uncultured Selenomonadaceae bacterium | reverse complement strand
AAGGAGAAGAATACACGATTGTTAAGACGAAGAAGTTCGTTGTAAAGCCGATGGACGTGCAAGAGGCTATTATGCAGATGAACCTTCTCAATCATAATTTCTTTGTTTTCCGTGATTCGGAGACCGAGGACGTTAATGTGGTTTATCGCCGTACCGACGGAAATTACGGGTTGATCGAGTCTGGCGTTTGATGTTGCCAGTGTTTTGGGGGCTGCCGCAGGAGGACTGCGGCGGTCCTTTTTGATTTTTCGCAAGGAAAATGAGAAAGCGGGCTTTTCGGCTTGCTTGCGGTTTTGACTTATGCGGACTTGTTTGATAAAATAATACGATAGAGTTACTAGTCGTGGCGGTTTAGCATAAGTTTGGGAGTGATTTTAGTTGCTAGGTTTTCTAAAAAGATTCTTGGGTGACAATAATGATAAAGAAATTGCGCGGATGCGCGAGATTGTAGACAAAATCAATTCGTTGGAATCCTCCGTGAAGGATTTGAGCGATTCGAGCTTGGCAGGGCATACGCAGAAGTTCAAGGACAGGCTGGCACAGGGCGAGACGCTTGACGATATTTTGCCGGAGGCGTTCGCCGTGGTTCGTGAGGCATCTCGGCGTGTGCTTGGCATGCGGCATTTTGATGTGCAGCTCATCGGCGGCATCTGCCTGCATGAGGGAAAAATCGCGGAAATGCGGACAGGTGAAGGAAAGACTCTTGTGGCAACGTCTGCTGTTTACCTGAATGCGCTTTCCGGAAACGGTGTTCACATGGTCACGGTCAATGATTACTTGGCAAAGCGTGACAGTGAATGGATGGGGCGGCTGTACCGCTTCTTGGGGCTTTCGGTTGGCTTGATTGCGCATGACATGGATTTTCCGGAGCGCAAGTTTGCCTATAGCTGTGATGTGACATTTGGAACGAACAACGAGTTTGGCTTTGACTACCTGCGTGACAACATGGTGCTTTCTCCGGAGCAGATGGTACAGCGCAAGCTGAATTTTGCAATCGTTGACGAGGTGGACTCCATCTTGATTGATGAGGCACGGACACCGCTTATCATTTCAGGTCCCGGCGCAAAGTCAACGGAGATGTATGCTGTCATGGCAAAGGCGGTCGCAGGCCTGAAGGAAGAGGTTGATTACAAGGTCGATGAAAAGCAAAAGACGGTAGCGCCGAATGACAGCGTGATCCCGAAGATAGAGAGGCTTCTTGGCATACAGAATCTCTACGCTCCCGAAAACATTGAGCTGTCCCATTGCTTTACGGCAGCGCTTCGTGCCAAGGCGCTGATGAAGCGGGACAGGGATTATGTGGTTCGGGATGATGAGATCATCATCGTTGACGAGTTTACCGGCCGTCTGATGGAGGGACGCCGTTATTCCGATGGGCTTCATCAGGCAATCGAGGCAAAGGAAGGCGTGAAGATCCAGAGGGAATCGCAGACGCTGGCAACGATTACGTTCCAGAACTATTTCCGCATGTACGAAAAGCTTGGCGGCATGACAGGTACGGCAAAGACGGAGGAGGATGAGTTCCTCAAAATCTACAAGCTGCCGGTCATTGTGGTTCCTACGAACCGCCCCGTGCAGCGTATTGATGAGCCGGATGTTATTTTCAAGACGAAGCGGGCAAAGTACAAAGCGGTTGGGAATCTGGTGGCAGAGATTCATGCCAAGGGACAGCCGGTTTTGATTGGTACGACTTCCATCACGCAGTCGGAGGAGCTTAGCTCGGTTCTCAAGAAAAAGGGCGTTCCGCATAGTGTCCTGAATGCGAAGTTCCATGAGAAGGAAGCTGAGATCGTAGCGAATGCCGGTCAGATGGGTGCGGTCACGATTGCAACGAATATGGCAGGCCGTGGTACGGATATCAAGCTGGGCGAAGGTGTTGAGGAGCTTGGCGGACTTTATATCGTTGGTACGGAACGGCATGAGTCCCGCCGTATCGACAACCAGCTCCGTGGGCGTTCCGGCCGTCAGGGAGATCCCGGCGTGTCGAAATTCTTCCTTTCTATGGAAGACGACCTTCTCAGGCTGTTTGCCTCGGACAATGTTTCCAAGATGATGGACAAGCTGGGAATGGAGGAGGACGAGCCGATCGAGCATAGCTTGATTACCCGTTCCATTGAACATGCACAGAAGAAGGTCGAGGCTCGCAACTTTGATATCCGCAAGCATGTCTTGGAGTATGATGATGTCATGAACCAGCAGAGGGAGGTCATGTACGGGGAAAGGCACAAGATTCTTCTGGGAGAAAACCTGCGTGAGAATATCATGGGAATGATCAAGCATATTATCAAGCAGGAAATGAACCAGTATGCCAACGAGAAGCTGTATCCAGAGGAATGGACGCTGGACGGCTTGATCGAGGATGCGGAGAAGATTTATGCACCGATTGGCCGCTTGAAGAAGGAAGAACTGGAAAATATGAGCCGTGACGACCTCAAGGAATGTCTTGAGAAGGTTGCAGAAGAAGGCTACCGCCAGAGAGAGCTTCTCTTTGGCGAGGAAAACATGCGTGAGCTGGAAAAAGTTGTTATGCTCCGTGTGGTGGACAACAAGTGGATGGAGCATTTGGATCACATGGATATGTTGCGGGAAGGAATCAATCTCCGTGCGTATGGCCAGCGCAATCCTTTGGTCGAGTACAAGATTGAGGCACTGGACATGTTCGAGGAAATGGAGCATGCAATCCAAGACCAGATTGCGTCCCTCATGTACCATGTCAGTGTCCTTGCACCACAGCAGGAAGATGGCGGGGAGGAAGCTCCCGTGGTTTCTGAGCAGCGCAAGCAGCAGGCCATTGAAAAGCAGAAGTCGCAGCTGCAGGATCATTTGAGCAGCGCAAGGGCTTCGCATGGCGATGATGTGAGCCCTGCCGAGGCAAAGAAGCGCCCGACAACGGCAACTGGAGAGAAGATTGGAAGAAACGATCCATGCCCGTGCGGCAGCGGAAAGAAGTACAAGAACTGCTGCGGAAAAAATAAGTAAGAGGAAGATAATATGCTGGAAGATATCAGACCAGAGCTTGCGGCTCTGAAGGAGAGGCTTGATGTCATGGAGGATTCCCTTGATGTCAAGCAAAAGGAAGAAAAGATTGCAGAGCTTGAATACAAGATGGGCGAACCGACTTTTTGGGATGATGCGGAAAAAGCGCAGAAAATCAATCAGGAGCTCAACGATGTAAAAATCAGCGTGGACAAGTACAAGGCACTGGTGGCAAAGTTCGAGGACGTGGAAACGCTTTGGGAAATGGGCATGGAGGACAAGGACGAGTCCTTGGAGGCTGATGTCAGGAGCGAGATGGCGGCTGTCAGTGAAGGGCTGGAGGCATTGCAGCTGGAAGTCCTTCTTTCTGGCCCTTATGATGGAAACAATGCAATCCTTACCCTGCATGCCGGTGCAGGCGGAACGGAGGCGCAAGATTGGACGCAGATGCTCCTGCGCATGTACGGCAGATGGGCAGAGCGGCATGGCTTTACGGTGGAAACGGCAGACCTGCTTCCGGGTGATGAGGCAGGTGTCAAGTCCGTTACGCTTTTTATCAAGGGGCATAATGCCTACGGCTTCCTGAAGTCGGAAAAGGGGATTCACCGCTTGGTTCGCATCTCTCCCTTTGATGCGAATGCGCGGCGGCACACATCATTTTCTGCCTGTGATATCATGCCGGAGATTGATGATGCCGTGGAAGTGGATATCAATATGTCGGATGTCCGTGTAGATACTTACCGTGCAAGCGGCGCAGGCGGCCAGCATATCAACAAGACATCCTCCGCTGTTCGCATGACGCATGAGCCAACGGGTATCGTGGTGCAGTGCCAGAATGAGCGTTCCCAGCTGCAGAACAGGGAGCAATGCCTCAAGATGCTTCGTGCCAAGCTTTTTGAGCTGGAGATGGAAAAGAAGGAAGCGGAGCTTGCAAAGCTGGAGGGCGACCAGCAGAAAATCGAATGGGGCAGTCAGATTCGTTCCTATGTGTTTCAGCCCTATACGATGGTCAAGGATCATCGGACAAATGAGGAAACAGGCAATGTGCAGGCAGTCATGGATGGGGAACTGGATTCCTTTATCCGTGCCTTCCTTGCGGCAAAGGCAAATCATGAGATTTGATTGTCGCTTTACCAAGTGAAGGGTTTCTTTAGGACAGCCCGCCGAATGGCGGGCTGCCTGTGGTATGGCAGGGTGATATTTTGCGAAAAGGCTTGACTATTTTAGGTATCATATTCATAATAATAGTCGTATTTGGGGAGTTTGTTTTTCCTCGGCTGGCAACTTCAACACTTCAGGCAAGATTGGAGAATCAGCTGGCATCGAGTGATGTGGAGCTGGCTCTTTCTTCTGCTCCGGAGTGCATGATCGCTTTGGGGAGGATCGATACGATTCATGCGGTGGCGCATGATGCCCGTCTGGGAGAGGTCAGGATTTCCGAGCTTGCGATGGACGGGAAGAAAATCCATTTGGATCTGCGGGATCTTTTGGAAAACGATCATTTAGCGTTGCAGTCTGCTGAAAACTTGGAACTCAAGGGAATTATTACGGAGGAGAATCTTCGGGTGCTTATTTCCCGCAAGGTGGAGCAGCTGGAGAATGTAGAGGTTCGTCTTTCACCGCAGGAGGCTTTGGTCACGGCACAGATGAAGGTTTTTGGGAGAGTGGCAGAGGCAGAGCTTAGAGGTATCGTGCTGGAGGACAGCGGTTCCCTTTATTTTCGTATGACGAGCTTTCATGTGCGGAATGTATTTCCGGGGAAGCTGGATTTAGGAAATTTCTTTGGGGATATTCCTCTTGTGAAGCCGGAAAAGCTTCCCTTGGGTGCGAGGTTTGATGAGGTTGTCATGCAGGATGGCTGCGTGACGGTTTCGGCAAGGATAAAGTGACGATTTTTTCAAGGTGGTAGCATAGTGATGAAGGTATTCAAGTATAATCGTTTGCTGATTGTGTGTATCGTGATTGGCTTGGCGGCTGCTCTTGTCGTGAATTTCCAGCGTCATGCAGTGGAGGTCAGGAACAATCAGATAGACTTGGCCATTGATTACGAGGGGCTTTTGGAGCTGGCGGATCGCGAGGGGCTTCCAGCGGATGATGTGCTGAAGCAGGCGAAGGAGGCAGGCATTACTTCCCTTGCCGTTTATGAAACGACCTTCAAGAAGCTGAATGCAAATGGCAAGGCTTCCGCAGTGGCAGGGAGCGACCTGCTGGCAAGCTATCACAGCGGGGCATTGATGGATCCTGCATGGCGTTCCTTTGTGGCTTCGGGAACCGTTAAGGGAAACGAAGTCTATGTGACGGGAAACGATGCAAGGACGTTTCAGGAGCTGAAGGAGGATTTGCTTCGCCGCTTTGGTGAGGAGCGGGTGACGTTCCATCAGGTAGGCGAGGAAGAGGTCATTGCTGTTAAGGCACATTATGAGTCCTTCCTCAAGATGAACATAGGTATGCCGACGGACGAGATGGAAGCCGTCAATGCGGCTGGTTTCTATGTGATTGCCCGCCCAAGTGACTATGAGGCATGCACGAAAGAGGATGTTCATGCTCTTTTTGCGCGCTTGAACGGGATTAGGATTTCGGAGGTCGTGTTCTCCGGCAATCAGGTGCTTGGCGCACCAAAAGCCTTGCAGGCAACGATTGATGAGATGAAAGAGCGCAATATGACGCTTGGTCTGATTGAGGCAGTTTCCCAACTGCAATTCTACAAGCAGGACGGCATGGAGGAGATAGCCAAGGGACTTGGCTATGACCATGTGGCAAGGCTGTATTCTATTCCAAAGGATGAGCAGGCAAAGCTCAAGATGGATACGGCAGTGGAGCGTTGGGCAAACACGAGTCAGGAACGCAATATAAGGATTGACCTTTTGCATATTTATGAAAAGCCCCTGCCGAACATGACCTTGATGGAAACGAACATGAAATACATCAGGGATACGGCGGAGATCCTTCAGCAGAAGGGCTATACTCTGGGACCTGCCGCTACGTTTGATTCCTACTATCCAAGCAAGCTTTTGCGTGCTTTGGTAATGCTTGGCGTTGCGGCGGCAGGTGTCCTGTACCTTTCTTTGGTGGTTCCAAGGCTAAATGCGAGCGCGAGGTACCAGTACCTTTTGCTTGCCGTTTCTGCCGTGGTATTGGCAGTGCCGGTGCTGATGGGGAATGGGAGCAAGATTCGCGTGCTGGCTGCCTTGGCAAGCGCGAACCTTTTTCCTGCGATTGCGGTGATTTGGCAGCTGGATCGTGTGCGTTCCTTCCGAAATGAAGTGAAAATGGCATTGCCGAAGCTTATTGTGACGGCGGCGGTTGCTCTTTTCGTGGCAGGTGCTATGTCCTATGTGGGTGCGGCATATCTTTCGGCCAGCCTTTCGGACACGGAATACTTCTTGGAATTCCAGATTTTCCGTGGTATCAAGCTGACGTTTGTGTTGCCTCTTGTGCTGGTATCGGTGGCGTTCCTCCAGCGCTTTGACGTGTTTGATGGGAAAATGGACGATACGGCGGGGCTTATGGCTCAGGTGAAGCAGCTTTTGAATGTGCCGGTCAAGGTCAAGACACTCATCGGTCTTGGCTTCGTGGCACTGGCAGGTATTGTCTTTGTCGCTCGCAGCGGGCATACGTCCGGTATGCCGGTTTCCGGCTTGGAGCTTAGGTTTCGGGCATTCTTGGAGCAGGCGTTCTATGCGCGTCCCCGTTCCAAGGAGCTGATGATAGGGCATCCGACTTTCATGCTTGCGGCAATGGCATGGCAGAGAAAGTGGCCTACTTTTGTGTTTTTTGCCTTGGTGGTCGTTGCGACCATCGGGCAGGGTTCTATGGTAGAAACCTTTGCGCACATGCGGACACCTGTGTATATGTCCATGATGAGGGGAATCGCAGGAATCCTGTGCGGAGCTGGCGTTGGTGCTGTGGCGATGGTGCTGGTCCAGCTATGGCAATGGCTGCTTTCCAAGGTATGCAATAAAGGAGCAGAGGATTAAAGCATGCATAACATTGTGATTTCCGGATATTACGGCTCAAAAAATGGCGGCGATGAGGCAATGCTGGCTGCCATGATAGAGGTCTTATCCGATCTTGACCCAAAATTGAATATTACGGTCATCTCGGCAGATCCGGAGGACACGAGGACACGTCACGGGGTTCGTGCAGTTTCTTGGCTGAACATCGTGAGTATTTTGCGCGAGCTTTGGCGGGCAGATCTCTTGATCAGCGGCGGAGGAAGCCTTTTGCAGAATGTGACGAGCGGAAGAAGCCTTTACTATTACATGGGGATTATTTTCCTTGCGCACTTGGTTTGCACACCCGTTATGCTTTATGCGCAGGGCATCGGCCCAATCTACGGGAAGCTGGCAAGGCTCCTGATGCGCTGGATCGGCAACCATGCAAGGCTTATCACGGTACGGGACCAAGGATCGCTTGAGGAGCTTGCAAGCCTTGGAATCTGCAAGCCGCATATCGAGTGCACGGCAGATCCCGTGCTGGCAATCCACCCAACGGAAAAGGAGATGGGCAGGAAGATCCTGAAGCGCTACCATGCAGATGGGGCAAGGCCGGTCGTAGGAATTTCCGTGCGGGAATGGAAGGGCTGGCTTCACTACAAGGTCGTTTTGGCACATGCCATCAATTCCATTGAGAGAGAGTTCAACGCTCGTGTGGTACTGCTTCCCATGCAGTATCCGGAGGACGTTCATGCGGCAGAGTCAATCGAGGGGCTGGCAGAGGAGTCCTGCATCGTTTTGAAGGACGAATATACGACAAGTGAGCTTTTGTCCTTGGTTGGCTGCATGGATTTGATGATCAGTGTCCGCCTGCATGCCTTGATTTTTGCAGGTGTTATGGGAGTGCCGATGATCGGGATCTCCTATGATCCCAAGGTGGATCGCTTTTTGGAGTCCATTGGGGAAAAGCCCATAGGGAAGCTGGAGGATGTGACGGCGGATCTATTGCTCGACGAGATTCGGCGCAAGTGGAAGGACAAGGCTTCCTTCCGCAAGCAGAATGCAGACCTTTTGGCGGAGCTGAGGACGCTGGCGGCACGAAATGCAGAGCTGGCAGTGGGACTGTTGAAAAAATAAGGAGGAAGTGTGGATGCCCACACTTCCTTTTTTGCGTATGCAGGCAGTTATGTGGTACAATAGGAGTGGTTCATTTTGTTTAAGGGGGTTGATTCAACCTATGATACAGATGCGGGATGTTTCAAAGATTTATGACGATACGGGTGCGGTTGCACTGGATCGTGTGAGTGTGGATATTGGAAAAGGGGAGTTTGTCTTTATTGTCGGGGCAAGCGGCGCAGGGAAATCTACGTTTATCAAGATGCTCTTTCGGGAGGTTCTGCCGTCCTCTGGAATTTTGAAGGTGAACGGCTATGACATTGCGAGAATGCCGGAATCCGATGTGCCGTACCTTCGCCGTGGGCTGGGCGTTATTTTTCAGGATTACCGCCTGCTTCCTGACAAGACGGTATATGAGAATGTTGCTTTTGCCATGCAGGTTATTGAGGCACCAAGGCGCTTGATCCAGCGGACGGTCAATTCCGTGCTGGATGTCGTTGGACTGCGGGACAAGTACCGTTCTTTTCCTACGCAGCTATCGGGGGGCGAGCAGCAGCGAGTGGCAATCGCCCGTGCCATCGTCAACGATCCTGCTATCGTCATTGCCGATGAGCCGACAGGAAACCTTGATCCGGAAACTTCATGGGATATCATGGATATTTTCCAGCGCATCAATGCGGCGGGGACGACAATCGTTATGGCGACACATGACAAGAATATTGTGGACACGATGCAGAAGCGAGTCATTGCGATAGAGAACGGGCATATCGTCCGTGACCAGATGCGGGGGGTATACGGCTATGAAGCTTAGGACGAGCGAGTATTTTATTCGGGAGGTATTCATTTCCTTGAAGCGCAACAACTGGATGTCCTTTGCTTCCATCGGTACGGTTGCCGTGTCGCTCTTTGTCTTGGGGGTATTCCTGATACTGGTCTTGAACATGAACCAGCTGGCGAACTCCTTGGAGTCGCAGGTGCAGATCAGTGTTTATCTGAAGGACGATATCAAGGAATCCGTGCGCAAGAAGGTGGAAACGGATATCAGGGAGATGCAGGGGATTGCCTCCGCAAAGTATGTCACGCGCAAGGAAGCCTTGGAACGCTTGAAGGAGCGGCTGGGCGACCAAAAGTATCTCTTGGATGCGCTGGGGGACAAGAATCCCCTGCCGGAATCCGTGGAGGTGACGGTCATACGTCCGGAGCTTGTGCAGACGGCGGCAGAGTCCATCATGAAGATGGAGGGAGTCGAGGAGGCAAAGTACGGGCAGGATGTCGTGGAGCATCTTTTTGACATTACACGGCTGATGCGTATTTTTGGTTTGCTGCTGGTGCTGCTTCTCGCTGGGGCAACGCTTTTTATCATTGCCAATACGATTCGGCTGACCGTCTTTGCAAGACGCAAGGAGATTGCCATCATGAAGTATGTGGGAGCAACGGACTGGTTCATACGCTGGCCGTTTCTTTTGGAAGGCATGGTGCTGGGATTGGTGGGCGGAGTCCTTGCCGCCATCGTGCTGCGGAGTTTCTATGCGGCAATGGCGGCGAAAATCTATGACACGCTGGCATTTTTCCCGCTGATACCGCAATACCCGTTCATGAACTATGTGAGCGTGGCAATCGTTTTGAGCGGCATGCTCATCGGCACGATGGGAAGCACGATCTCCTTGAAGAAATTCCTCAAGGTATGATGTTCGGAGGCGAGAAGGTTTGTTCAGGAAACATATAGGTTCATCCCTTATGGCAGGCGTTCTTTCTGCGGCGCTCCTGCTTTCCCCTGCGGGAGGCATGGCAGCCTCCTTGCAGGACGAGAAGGACAGCTACGACAAGCAGGCGCAGGAAAAGCAGGAAAAGAGCAATGAGCTGCAGACACGTATTGACTCGATCTCCGAGGAAAAGCGTATCTTGGATGCGGAGACGGATGCGGCTGTTGCAGATTACAAGGCTGTCAAGGCGGATCTGGATGCTATCGTAAAGCGCATAGAGGAAAACGAGAGCCGGTTGAAGAAGGTGCAGGCAGACTACGAGAAAAAGAGCAATGCGCTTGGGAAACGGGTACGGGATATTTACGTCAATGGGCAAATCAGCTATCTTGACGTTCTCTTTGGCGCAAAGGACTTTCAGGATCTCATGACGAGGATGGATCTTTTAAAGCGTATTATCAAGCAAGATTACGAACTGGTGAAAATCGTTCTCGATGAGAGAAATGAGATAGAAGCGACACGCAGGACTTTGGAAAAGGACAAGACGGAGCAGGAGCCAAAGGTTCAGAAGGCGAAGGAAGCCAAGGAGCTGATGCAGCAGAAGCAAAAGAAGCGGCAGGCACTCCTTGACAAGATGAAGAACGACAAGGCGACAATCGACCGCCAGTACGATGAGCTGATGGCGGCATCCCGCAAGATAGAGAACATGCTCAACGGCCGCAAATCCCAAATGGGTTCTCCAAGCGTTGCCTACACAGGTGGCGGAGGGGGAGGCATGGTCTGGCCGCTTTCAGGCCCTATTACCTCGGAGTTCGGCTGGCGGATACATCCTATCTATGGAACGCAGAAGTTCCACAGCGGTCTGGATATTGGCGGTGATTACGGACTTCCTATCGTGGCGGCGGCGAGCGGTGTCGTGTCGGATGCCTGCTGGATCTCCGGCTACGGCAATACGGTCATTATCGACCACGGCGGCGGCATCACGACCTTGTACGGGCATAACCAGAGCTTTGCCGTCAGTGTGGGGCAGAGCGTTTCGCAGGGCGAGGTCATTGCCTACTGCGGTTCTACGGGAAATTCGACCGGCCCGCATTGCCATTTCGAGGTGCGCGTGAACGGTTCTGTCGTAAGTCCGTATGGCTATCTTTAATCAATGAGAGAGGAAACGCAGCCTGCATATTTTGAGGGGAGCGTTTCTTGGGGTGGAACATATATGAGCAAAAAGAAAATCGTGGCAGGGTTTTTTGCCGTTGCCTTTGCTTCCTCCTTCCTGACCTTGGCAGGTCTTTCGTGGCTGCTGGGGTTTCGGGGAAGCGGCATAGACGACATTGCCCGCTTTGCGTTGGCAGTGCATTTTATTGAGAAAAAATACGTTTCCGCAATCGAGCCGTCCAAGCTGATGGATGGGGCAATCACTGGCATGCTCCAAGTTTTGGGCGATCCCCATTCTATTTACATGGGGCCGCAGCTCTACCAGCAGCTGATGGATCAGACGGAAGGCACATTTGGCGGAATTGGCGTTTATATGGGCTTCAAGGAAAGCAAGGTTTCCGTAATCTCCGTGATGGAAGGTTCCCCTGCCGAGCAGGCAGGTCTTGCGGCGAACGATGAGATCCTTGCCGTGGATGGGGTACCCGTTGCAGAAATACAGCCGGGCGAGGTTGCCTTCCGTATTCGAGGCGAGATAGGCACGGAGGTAAAGCTGCTGGTTCATCGGGAAGGCGAGACTGACAGGGAGGTGTCCGTGACACGGGGCGAGATCCAGCTCAAGACAGCAGCAGGGCAGATGATGGAGGACGGCATCGGCTATATCCGCATTTCCAGTTTTGCGGAAAATACGGGCGTGGAGTTTTCAGAGGCTCTCACGAAGCTGGAGCAGGAGGGCATGCAGGGACTGGTCATCGACCTTCGGCAGAATCCGGGCGGGCTTCTCACGACCTGTGTGGAAATCGCAGATCAGGTCGTACCCAAGGGGCTTGTTGTCTCCATCGTGGACAGGGACGGGAACAAGGAGGAGTACCTGTCGGAGCTGGAGGAGGAAAGATGCCCGATGGCAGTCCTGATTGACGAGAACAGTGCAAGCGCTTCCGAAATCTTGGCAGGCGCATTGCAGGACAGGGAAGCTGCTACCATCATTGGCACGAAATCCTATGGCAAGGGATCTGTGCAGACAGTCGTTCCGCTCTTCCATTCGGATGCCATGAAGCTGACCGTTGCGAAATACTACACGCCGAGCGGGCGCTGCATTGACGGCGTAGGAGTTAAGCCAGACATTGAGATTCCACTGACAGAGGAGGATACGGCAGATGTCCAGCTGCGCAAGGCAATGGAAGTATTGAAGGAAAAAACAGCAAAGTGATGAAGAAGGACGGCTGGGGAAGCCGTCAGAAAAAGGCAAAAAGGAAGCCGCCCAATGGGTAGCTCTCCTTTTTGCCTTTCTTTTATTTTCTTGACCATATATCTCTGCAACGATACAGTAATAGGAAAGAAGGCGAGGCGTGTGATTGTTTTTTGAAAATGAACCCCTTTTAAAGCAGTGCAATTTCCCTAAAGGCTGTCTCGGTCAGCCCCATTTTTTTTGCGGCATCCGAAATAGACATTGCCCCTTCACGCACCAGCTCCGCCAGCAGTTTAATGCGGCCTTCCTTGATGCCTTCCTTGATGCCTTTTTTTAGTCCTTCCTTGATGCCTTCCTGTTTTTGTTCTATCAGCTTGTCGTGCAGCAGTTCCTCCATAACCTTGCCCATATCGAATCCCTCCTCATTGCTCAATTCCTTTATGGCTTTTTCGTTTGCCTCTACTACGGCGCCGATATAGGCCATGCCGTACAGCATGCCTGCCTTGCCGCGCAAATCATAAACCCGCAAGACCGCCTCTTTCATGCGATTCTTGTCAATATTCCGGCGCAGATTGGTCAGCCAGAAGTGAAGCCTTTCGTCCAGCTGGCTAAAGACGACTATCTGTGTTGGGAAGATGTATCTGCCCGTCACAAGGTAAATGCCGGGATTCGCCTGCTCTATCACATAGCCATATTTGCGCAGTGCCTTGAAAGCATCGCGCGGATAGGCTTCCCTTGCCAGCGTTACCGTGATGTCATCCGCTTTTATCTCATCAATACTTTTCCCATACGCCTTGTAAAGTGCTGCATAGGCGTTAGCCTTGAAAACGGTATCTATGCTGAGCCGGTCTTTTTCGGATTTGTATTCCATGATGTTGTGTCCACGGAATTTCGCACCAAGTTCATTCACAAGCTCGATGCCTTTGTTTTTCTTGACAACCAGCAAGTCTATTCTTACTGGATTGTGGTTGAGCTGATGCTCTGCATCATATTCCAGATCAGCATCGTTTTCCAGAAATTCCAAGCCGACTGCACCATAGAAACCTGAGTGCCAGTCCACTACGTTGTCAGACATCGGATCACCTCTTGCCGCAAAATTGTTGCTTATGCGAAACCTTGCTTGCGCCAAACCTTGGCACATTCCTGCAATCCATGAGCCACTTTTATCTTGCTCGTTATGCATCTTGCCTTTGACTCAATTATGTCTTATTTTGGAACAAATAGCAAGCAATGGTTTTCCTTCCATTTGCGGAAACAGGCTTGAAATAGCTGTGATGCCGTGGTATACTAAGCGTAGCTGAAGAAGTTAATAAAGTTCCATCTGGAACAGCGAACCCCCACGGTGGTCAGACCGTGGGGGTTCTGCTTTTTAGAGAGAGCTGTCTCTTAGGCTAGTTGCTCGCTACCTACCGCTTAGCCATTTGCAGATATAGCAGCTGGTTATACCTGCCGTCACGGAGATTAAGAAGTTAATAAAGAAATCCAACTGGAACACCTCCTTTCTGTTGCCAGATTGGAGGGAGCAACAAGAAAAGTATAGCATGATTCCGTGGTCTGTGCTATGTGCGAAAGTTAAAAATGTATATTGGCTGTAGAAAGGCGCTATCAGGCATGTCTGCTGAATTCAATTCGCTGGAACAGGCTTGAAATAGCCGTGATGACGTGGTATACTAGTCATACAAGAATGAGGTGTCCCCATGGACAGCAAAATCCCCCCGACCGCACATCGGGGGGATTTCTCATGGGCTAGTGTTGCCGTGCGAACTAACGCTCTAACCACTTCTGGACGTAGTACCAAATCGCACACGATGCTACGCCAGCAACAACCGAATTCAAGAATGAGGAATCCAGCATGGAACAGCCCTCCTCTCCGTGCCAGATTCGGAGGTTGGCAACAAGAAAAGTATAGCATGATTCCGTGGGCTGTGCTATGTGAGAAAGGTAAAAATGTATATTGGAATAAACAGAAGTTATCCACAGGGCAGGGCGAGTTTTCGCCTTGTCTTGTTTTTTTATGAAAAAAATTGTGGAAAACGTAAAAAATAGGGAGGATTATCCCCCCCCCCGTAGAATATAGTACTATATTTAAGTACAAATTTTTGGAATTTTTGTGCAACGGATAAGATGATGCAAGGCAGGCTCTAGCAAGTCGATGTATTCGGATGGCTTGGTTTTTCGTCAGACGAAACAAGGGGCGCAGGGAATACAGCCGTTTTTCCGAATGGGTTTGTTGCCCATGACGGGAAAAAGCAAGCAGGATGGATAGAGATGCTTTTGAGAAAGACGAAGAAAGCAGGGATTATGATGCAGCATCCTAAGAATGATCAACTAACGGCATTTGTATTGGCTTGGCTTCTGGCAGGGGGAGCCTATTCGTGCAGCATGGCAGAAGCGGCAGGGGAGGAAACGATAATCGTTGATTCTACGCCTGAACATCCCAAACCGGATCCTTCGGGTGCTCAGGCGGAGCGACCATCGGACAATACGAAATGGGTTACAGACGGATATGGTTCAAGTAAAGGCGGAATTTCTCTTGATAATGGTTATGATGTCCTGAATGTTACCCTTAAAGATACAAGTTGGTGGACGGAACTGTATGCCTTTAAGGATGAAGGGGTTGGTAATGTTGAGAACTATTCGATAAAACTGACTACGGGTACGGGTGCTGCGATTCGCTATCTTTATGGTGGATATTCCAGTGATGGGAAGGTTAGTAACAACCATGTGACATGGTCTGCTGATGGAGGGGATATTAATGATGGTGGTTACTATGGCGCTACATATGGAGGTTATTCTGAGACGAACGAGGCATCTTTCAATGATGTAAGAGTGGAAAGTTATGGAACGGGAACGAGGGAAACAACGAGCCATCGTATTTATGGTGGGTATTCGAAATTTGGTTCTGCAGAGTCCAATTATGTCAAAATTGACAATAAGCAACTTTTGAATGATACAGAGATTGTGGGTGGTTATGCTGCTGGTAGTGCATGGGGTAGTGACCCCTATGGTAATGCGAATAAAAATGTGGTAGAGGTTTATGAAGCGGGGAAAATAGGAGAGCTTTACGGAGGTTACGCTTGTGCTGGCGATGCTTCCCACAACAAGGTGAGCATATACGGTGAAAATGTTGGTTGGAGTTTCCCACTGAGTCGCGTTATGGGAGGATATGCCTATGGGGGGGATTATTATAACAAAAAGGGAAGCGCAGATGACAATGAAGTATGGATACATGGCGGAAGAATGAGGAATGTTTACGGGGGATATGGATCATCCTATGGCACGGCGAACAGGAATCTTGTGAATATTACGGGAGGAACGATTCTTGAGGGGGTTCATGGTGGTTTTTCCTATAATTATAATACAGAAGGTGGTTTTGTCTCTGTCGAAGGAAATACTGTAAACATTTCCAATGCCACGATTGGGGAGTACGGTACTGGTAGAAATGTTTGGGGTGGTGAGGGCAGTGGGCATGTTAAGCGAAATATCGTCAATTTTGTCAGTGGAAGTGCAGGGACGATTTATGGCGGTGTGGCAAGTTACGATGCTTCAGAAAATGTTGTCACTTTTTCCGGTGGGACAGTTGACGGGATTTATGGAGGAAAAGCAGGCAGCATAGCGAGTGAAAACAAGCTGTACATTTTTAAGAAGGAGGCAGGAGATGTCCTTGCAACAGGGGATACTGCAGAGTTTTATGCTGGCTACAGCAGCGGTGCTTCTGCCCTAAACAATGAGGTCATTCTTGGTGCAAATGTGGACGAGGATGGAAAAACGGTGGTCTATCCTCATGCTGTGGAATTGCCGAAGGTCACGTTGCATGGCGGTGCTGCGTTCGGGTCTGGCACGGCAAGCGGCAATACGCTCCATGTCTACAACACGGGAAACAAGGCAAAGGGCGTGCAGGACTTCCAAAAGTACAGCTTCTATGTCCCCGATACGGCATGGGACAGGGAAACGCCGATGCTGACGGCAGAGAATTCGGCTGTGGCAAATACGGAGGTAACGCTGAGTGAAGCCCCCACGGACAAGCTGATCCTGCTCCGCAATACGACTGCCTTGGACTTGACGGGTACGAGCTACAAGGTCGGGACGAAAACAGCAACCTTGAATGCGCCTTTTGTTTGGTCGGCAACGGACAAGGGAACGCACCTCGTGGTCGTGAGCGGTGGATTGAAGTCAAATCCAAAGGATCTCTATTGGGACACGGACAAGGCGTTCCTCGCAGGAACCTTTACGGACAATGAGGGGAACAGGTTCTCGGCAGGCGATGCGCCCAATACGGTTACGCTCTCCAGCCATACGGTCATACCGCAGGGCGTGACGGAGGCTTACGGCTCTTACCGTGCCGATGGGAGCAAGGCAGAGGGCGGTGTCATCAACATCGTGGACGGCAGGGACTTTTCGGCACTGGATCTCATCGGCGGATACTCCACGGGCGGCGCTTCCATGCTGGGGGGCAACACGCTGAATGTCCGTGCAGAGGGAGCGAAGATTCACAACCTGTCGGATTTTTCCAATATTGATTTTTATGTCCCAGACACGGCAACGAACGGGACGGTCATGCTGGAATGCACGGACTTGGACAATCCAACGTCCCTAGAGGGTACTTATGTAAGGACGGGCATATCTTCCCATTCACGGCTTGCGAAGAAGGACAAGGTAATTCTCCTAAAAAACGGGGCAAAGGGCATTATCGTAGATGATGCGACCAAGTGGGATGCGCAGATCGTGGTGGATAGCTGGCTTCCGTACAAGGGAAGCGTGGCACTCGAAAATAATGACAAGGAGCTTGTCCTGACACTGGATGGCGATGAGCCGCCGGGGCCTCCCACTCCTAATGCGAAGTCCTTTGCGGAGACGAGGGCAGCCAGCATGGCATTGCTAAAAGGTGCCGCAGATCAAGCCGCAGGCATAACTGCTGACAAGCTGACGGACGGGAAGAAGGGCTACCAGCTCTTTGCTTCGATGCGGGGCGAGAGCCTGCGCTATGATACAGGCTCTTATGTGGACAGCAAGGGCTGGGGGCTGAACCTTGGCTGGGGCAGGCTCCTGCCGCAGGAGGACGGGGAGGTGTTCCTCGCTCCCTTCTTGGAATACGGCAGGGCAGGCTATGACAGCTACTTGGACAACGGCGTGCATGGCAGCGGGACGAACCAGCACTTCGGTCTGGGATTCCTCGCCCGCAAGATAAGGAACAATGGGGTTCATTATGAGGGAAGCGTTCGCTTTGGACGGATGCGCAGCGACTATGAGGGCTTGAGCAACCGGTATGACTCCAATTTCAACTATATGGCGTTCCATGCAGGCATCGGCAAGCGCATAGCCCTCGGCGAGAAACGCAGTATTGACTGCTATGCAAAGCTTTTCTACACGCACCAGAACGGGGACAATGCGGATCTGAGGGACAGCCCGCTGGTGGATTTCGGCTCAATCAATTTTGAGGCAATGGACTCCTTCCGTACCCGTCTGGGCTTCCGCTATGACTATCAGGAGAGGGAGGACAGCATCTTCTACGCAGGTCTGGCATGGGATTATGAGTTTAAGGGCGATGCTTGTTCCAGCTATCAGGGACATTCCATACTGGTACCGAGCCTGAAAGGATCGACAGGGATGCTGGAGCTTGGCTGGAAACGTCCGCACACGGAAGAAAACCGCCTTGCCGTTGACGTTACCCTCATGGGCTTTGCAGGCAAGCAACGGGGTGTTGTCGCCAACTGCATGCTTGACTGGGCATTTTGATTTTGCATGACGTATAACGAAGCTAAGATGTCCCCTTCTTCAACAGCTTGCTGTAAGTGGGGGAAGCCAAATTTTAACAAGCGGTGAGCATATCTCCCGCTTCGTTGAAACGCAAATTGGAGGGAAAATGCTTATGGCATTTTCTTGAACAATGGCGTTATAAAAAGCCGTCCCCTTGGAGGAAATCCGGAGGGATGGCTTTTTGCATGTTTCTAATAAAAATCTCATTTGATAATAGGTTTGCTCGGCTGTATAATATTTTCCGGTATAGCTTTTGCAATTTTTTGCTTTTGCTGTGATAGATTCCCTTTTGGGGCGTGTCCCTGCGATGTGGAATGCGTGGGGAAGGGAATTTTGTATATGGAACGGGGAGGAATGGGAATGAGAAGGAAAAGGGTGCAAGGGGCTGCGCTGCTCTTGGCAGGGGCTTTGCTCTTGCAGCCGTTGACGGGGCATTGCATGGAGCTTTCCTTGCAGGAGGCAATCGATACGGCACTTTGCAACAATACATCCCTGCGGGTGACGCAGAAGGCGGAGGACAAGGCAGAGGCGAATCTTCGGAAGGCACGGGGAACGAATGGGCTGACGATTTCTGCTTCGGATAATCTGAATACCAGCAAGTCGTCAGACAGCGAGCGCAGTTCCTCAAATTCTTTTGGGCTTAGTGCATCGCTTCCTGTCTATACGGGCGGCAAGAATCAGGCATCCATCAAGAGCAGTGAGCTTGGCGTGGATGCGGCAGTTCTTTCTACGGAACGTGCCAGAGAGAACATGAAGCTGAGTGTCATCAAGGCGTATTACGATGCGCTGGAAGCAAAGAAGAACATTGATGTTTATCAGGAACGGGTGGACAAGTACCAAGCGCACTATACGAATGTCCAGCAACTTTATTCCGCAGGAAGCAAGGCAAGGGTAGATGTGCTTCGCTCCTCGGTCGAGCTGTCCAATGCCCAGCAGGATCTGATCCGTTCCCAAAATGGATACGAGGTCAATCTGGCAGTTTTGCGGAACTTGATGAATGTTGACCGTAGCGAGCCAATCCAGCTGACCGATGATTTTGTCTATGACCTGTTTCAGATTGATATGCCGGACTGCATTTTGTATGCCTATGAGCATCGCAAGGACTTGAAGGTTGATGAGGTGACGCTGGAGCAGAGGGAGCTTGCTATCAAGTCAGCGAAGGCGGGCTATCTTCCTACGGTTCGGCTGAGTGTCGGCGTAGATCCGCTGAAAACGAGACTGGAGCCGTCTGCCAGCAGTTCCAGCGGATGGTCGGCAGGCTTGAATGCGAATTGGAATATTTTTGACAGTGGCGTGACGAGCGCGGAGGTGGATTCCGCCAAGACCGAGCGGGACATTGCAGAGCTTACCTTGCAGAAGGACAGGGAAGAGATTGACTTGGCGCTCCGCAAGGCATACTTCAATATGCGTGAGGCAGAGAAACGGCTGAATTCAACGAAGCTTGCTGTTGACCAAGCAAGAGAGGACAGCTACATTGCAACGGAGAAGTACCGTGCGGGGGAAGGCATCATGCTGGATGTCATTGATGCGCAGGAGGCACTGACTGCTTCGCAGTACAATTATATCAGTGCGCAGTATGATTATGTGCGCTACAAGGCAGAGGTAGAAAATGCGATGGGCATTGGGCTGACGGAGGAGGAAGCCTTGGCATCCATGGGCATGGTGCAGGAAAGCAAGCCTGTGACGGAAGAAACAGGTCAGTCGGAAAAGGCAGTAACCGATACGGCTTCTGCAGAAAAGGTTGCCGAGGAGGCAGCAGGGAGTGAGGTTGGACGATGAAGCTTGATTGGAAGGTAAAGGCAGTCGCTGCCGTGCTGGCAGTTGCAGGATGTGCCTATGGAGGATATCATTATTATGCGCAGCAGCAGGAAGCGGTGCAAAAAAGTGCAGTGGCTACGGAAAAGGCAGTGCGTATGGATCTGAGGTCCATGGTGTCTGCGACAGGGACAATCATTCCTGTCAATTCCGTAGAGGTCAGCCCAAAGATTACGGCTCGTATCACCTCGGTGACTGTCAAGGAAAATGATGTTGTCAAGGCAGGACAGGTCGTTGCAACGCTTGATGGCACGGATTATGAGGCAAAATGCGATCAGGCAAGGTACAAGGTCGTGAACACAGAGGCAAAATACCGCAGGGCAGAGTATCTTTATTCCATTGGAGCAAAGCCGGAGGAAGAGTTGCAGGATGCGCAGTACAACTATGAAACGGCACGTTCCAGCCTCGTTTCTGCGGAATCTGATGTGAGCAATACGATCATTACCGCGCCGATGGACGGTGTCGTGGTTGGACAGCCAAAGTCAGTCGGAACGATGGCTGTGCAGGGAAACAGCAATCCAACGGTCATTATGCGTATAGCGGATTTGTCCACGAAGCAGATTCAGGCAAAGGTGGATGAGACGGATATTGGGAACGTGAAGGTCGGTCAGGAGGCAGTCTTTACGGTGGATGCCTATACGGACAAGAAGTTCAAGGCGCGCGTGTCCAAGATTTCGCAAACGGACACGGGGAACAGCTGGGATACGAATGGTTCTTCGGGATCGTCTTCGGCATCTTCTTCCGCAAGCGTTATTTATTATTATGTCACGCTGGACGTGGAGGATCCGGAGAATGTGCTGCTCCCTGCTATGACGGCACGGGTGGATATCCAGACGGCTGTGCGGAGCAATGCCTTGGCAGTGCCAATTTCTACGCTAAAGACAGACAGCACGGGTTCCTATGTTGTGCTGGTCCATCCGGATGGCACGCAGGAAAACCGCTATGTGCAGACGGGAATCTACAGTGATGAGTATGTGGAAATTCTCAAGGGGATTGAGGAAGGCGATGAAGTCGCAGTTACTTATACGGCACAGAAGGGAACGGCAACCAAGAATCCTGCCCAAGGATTCCATGGCGGCGGTATGCCGCGCATGCGGTGACGGGAAAGAGAGGTTCTGTTGATGGAAAAGAAGGAAAAGCATCTGACGATTGAGCTTTCCGGCATCAAGAAGCTCTATCAGATTGGGGATCAGGAGGTTGCGGCACTGAACGGCATTGACCTCAAGATTTTTGAAGGTGAGTTTGCTGCTCTGATGGGACCGTCCGGTTCGGGGAAATCTACCTTGATGAACATTTTGGGCTGCTTGGATCGCCCAACGATTGGTTCTTACAAGCTGGACGGGCAGGAGGTAGCGCATCTCAGCGATGATTCTCTTGCAAGAACCCGAAACAAGAAGATAGGATTTGTTTTCCAGAATTTTAATTTGCTCTCCCGCATTTCCGCACTGGACAATGTGGCACTTCCCCTTGTCTATGCAGGTGTCGGGACAAAGGAGCGTATGGAGCGGGCGCATCATTTTTTGGATGCTGTCGGATTGGGGGATCGCGCCGATCACCAGCCGAATGAGCTGTCAGGAGGACAGCGGCAGCGTGTGGCGATTGCCCGCGCGCTTGTCAACGATCCGCATATCATTATGGCAGATGAGCCGACAGGAAATCTGGATACCAAGTCAACCAAGGAGATTATGGAAATCTTTGAAAGGCTTCACGGGATGGGGAGAACCATTATCTTGGTAACGCATGAGCCTGAGATTGCTGCCTGTGCCAGCCGCCAGCTCCTCGTTCGGGACGGCGTGATTACGAGGGATGAAGGAAAGGGCGTGGTCATGGATGTTATTTAATGAAAGCTTTCGCATGGCAATAACGGCACTGATGGCAAACAAGCTGCGCTCTCTTTTGACGATGCTGGGAATCATCATTGGCGTTGGCGCAGTGATTGCGATGGTGTCTGTGGGCATGGGCGTTCGGAGCAACGTGCAGTCCTCGATTGCGAGCCTTGGCAGCAATATGCTGGTAGTTTCTCCCGGCTCATCCGGCAGGGGAGGCGTTCGGGGCGCGGCAGGCTCTATGACGACCTTGAAATATGAGGACTGCAATGCCATTCGGGACAAGGTGAAGGGAATCGACTACGTTTCCCCGACGGTATCCCGTTCCTACCAAGCAGTCAACGGCAACCAAAACTGGAACACGACTGTCTATGGCGTAACGCCTGAGTATATGCATATTCGCTCGCTGGAGATCAGCACGGGTTCTTTTGTCGGCAAGACGGACTTGGACAAAAGGCAGAGAGTGGCTGTCATCGGGACAACGGTGGCAACGAACCTTTTTGGCACGGAGAATCCTGTGGGAAAGAATATCCGCCTCAACAACCAGCCGTTCAAGGTCATAGGCGTTCTTTTGAGCAAGGGGCAGTCCTCGATGGGACAGGATCAGGACGATGCTGTGTACATTCCGCTGACTACGGCACAGGAGCGTATGCTGGGCATTACCCATGTGCAGTCCATCAATGTGCAGGTCACGGATCAAAACAAAATGGATCAGGTGCAGGCAGAGATAGAGACGCTTCTCCGCCAGCGGCATCATATTGTTGCAGGCAAGGAGGATGATTTCAACGTGCGAAACCTGACCAGCCTGATGGAAACCATGACGCAGACAACGACCATGATTACCCTGCTCCTTGGGAGCATTGCGGGAATTTCCTTGATTGTCGGCGGTATCGGCATCATGAACATCATGATGGTTTCCGTTACGGAACGCACGAGGGAAATCGGCATTCGCAAGGCACTGGGGGCAACTTTTGAAAATATCATGATGCAGTTCATGATAGAGTCGATGGTTATCGGCATTGTCGGCGGTATCATCGGAATAGGCTTCGGCTGCATGGTTTCGTCCCTTATCGCAAAGATTGGTAATTTTGTAACGGTCATTACCATTGCGCCGATTGTGGGTTCGTTCCTGTTTTCCGTGGGGATTGGCTTGTTTTTTGGTATCTACCCTGCGAGGAAGGCGGCAAAGCTTGATCCGATTGAAGCATTGCGATATGAATAGAAAACGAATGAGGTACTTTTCCTGCCATTGGAATTTTCCGTGGCAGGTTTTTTGTTGCGGTTTTCCTCGTTGGATTGTATGATAGAACTAAGAGAAATGGGGAGGGATGTGCTGTGCGAACCGTAGCGGTTGGTGTGCAGGATTTTGCAGAAATTCGAGAAAAAAACTATTTTTATGTGGACAAGACGGCATTTATCAAGGAATGGTGGGAATGTGGTGACAGTGCGACTGCCA
>CALELM010000049.1 GCA_937902665.1 uncultured Selenomonadaceae bacterium | reverse complement strand
TGGAAGCAACGGCACAGGTGGCGGAAGCAACGGCACAGATGGCGGAAGCAACGGCACAGATGGCGGAAGCAACGGTGCAAGTGGCGGAAGCAACGGAGCAGATGGTGGAAGCAACGGAGCAGGCGGAAGCAATGGCGCAGGTGGCGGAAGCAACGGCGCAGGTGGCGGAAGCAACGGCGCAGGTGGCGGAAGCAATGGCACAGACGGCGGAAGCAACGGAGTAGGCGGAAGCAATGGCACAGATGGCGGAAGCAACGGTGCAAGTGGCGGAAGCAACGGCGCAGGTGGCGGAAGCAACGGAGCAGACGGCGGAAGCAATGGAGCAGGTGGAAGCAACGGCACAGGTGGCGGAAGCAACGGCACAGATGGCGGAAGCAACGGCGCAGGTGGCGGAAACTATGGCACAGGTGGCGGAAACTATGGCACAGGCGATGGAAGCTATGTCACAGAAGGAACGGATGGCGGAAGCTATGGCGCAGGCGAAAATTCTGTGGGAGCAGAAATTCCCGCAGATGGAAGGAATGGGCTGAATCCATTGGGGGAAAGGAACTTCAGTGAGGGTGGCACACTCTCTGAGAATCCAGCGAACCCATCTGCAAACCAGTTTGCAGGTAACGGAATCGAGCGAGAGCCGGCAAATCAGTTTGCAGGGAACGGAATAGAGCGAGAGGTTCCAAAGTCCAAGTGGCGTGATGTGCTGGGCAAGGCAAGGCGGTAATTTCATCAAAGAATCCTGAAAGGATTCCGTTTCACAGCGATGCAGGGAGTTGCCGCAGGAGCAAAGGCTTGTGCGGCAGTTCTTTTTTGTAAAAATTTTAGAGAAATGCGGATTCCTGCACGGTTTTCTCTTGACAGGGGAAATGAGCTTCTGTATAATATGTCTTGTTCCGATGAGGTTGCGGAACGAGGTTGCATGCGGTTGTGGCGGAATTGGCAGACGCGCTACTTTGAGGGGGTAGTGTTCACAAGACGTATGGGTTCAAGTCCCATCAACCGCACCATTTTGCAGTTAGGTTCTATGAGTTCTCATAGGACTTTTTTTTATTCATTTTTTGCAAAAGGAGAGATTTTTATGCTTTACCCATTGAAGTTGTCTGCACCCTTGAAGGATTACCTTTGGGGCGGTACGAGGTTGAAGGCGGAATACAACAAGAGGACGGAGCTGGACAAGATTGCCGAGAGTTGGGAGCTTTCCTGCCACAAGGATGGGGAAAGCGTGATCTCCAATGGACCTGATGCGGGCAAGACGCTTTCTGCCTATATCGAGGAGCAGGGGCGTTCCGTGCTGGGAAAAAATGCGGAGAAGTTTTCTTATTTTCCGATTTTGATCAAGCTGATCGATGCCAAGGGAAATCTTTCCGTGCAGGTGCATCCCGACAATGATTATGCTCTGCGTGTGGAGGGCGAGTACGGCAAGACAGAGATGTGGTATGTCGTGGACTGCGAGCCGGGAGCCAGCCTCCTTTATGGCTTCCAGCAGGAAATTTCCAAGGAGGAGTTTGCCCGCCGCATTGAGGAGGGGACGTTGCTGGAGGTCTGCAACCGTGTTCCTGTCAAGAAGGGCGATGTGTTTTTTATTGAGGCAGGCACGCTTCATGCGATTGGGGAGGGCATTTTGATCTGCGAGATCCAGCAAAATTCCAATACGACCTATCGGGTGTATGATTATGGACGTGTCGGTGCCGATGGCAAGCCGCGCGCACTTCATGTGGAGCAGGCAAAGGACGTGACGAGGCTTGCACCGCCGCAGAAGAAGCCGGGAGCATTGGCAGAAATCCATGTTTTCCCCGATGCGGAGGTACAGCTTTTGGCAAGCTGCGAATACTTTACTGTGTACCGCTTTGTTTTGGACGGGCAGACGGGCTTGCAGGCGAGCGATGCCTCCTTTCAGGCAATCACGGTCTTGGATGGGACGATGCGGATCACGAGCGAGACAGGCATGATAGAGCTGTCCAAGGGGGAGACGGGATTCCTTCCGGCAGGGCTTGGTTACTACGAGGCTTGCGGCAGGGCAGAGTTTATTTTGAGCGAGGTCTGATGCTGCAATGCCTCGTGCGGGGAATAATTTTTTATGAAAAACTGCTGTTTTTGTTGAAAAAGCTGTGAGAAAATTATATAATGTTAGTAGTTATAGGAGCGTAGAAAAAGGACTTGAGCGTATTCCGAAAATAAGAGGGAAAGAGAGGGAAAAATCATGGGTGTGATGTCAATAGGATCTGGCGGTGCTACGACAATGATGACGTTCCCGCAGATCAATGAAAGAGTCGACCAGATTGGATCGGAGAAAGTAAAGGCAGCGAGCGAGAAGGCGGCAGAGCCATATACGGTTTCGTTTGCCGGCAATGAGACGAAGATAGGGAGGAGCAAGTTCTATCAGGGCAATATGCGTACCCTTCGTGATGGGATGCAGAATTGCCATGTTGTGATGGAGAAGGCGCGTTCCTATTACGAGGTTTCCAATGCAGGAAACCAAACGAAGATCGGTACGAGCCCATTTGCCAAGAACAATGAGCGTATCCAGAACGATGGTGCGCGCGTGAACGCTGCTATTGCGCAGAAGACAAGATCCTACTTTACGGTGTCGAACTTTGGCAATGAGACAAAGCTGGGTTCCAGCAAGTTCCAGCAGACGGCGAAGGCTACTTCGGAGCAAGGCCAGAAGAATGTTTCTGCTACCATGTCAAAGATAAGCAGCCAGTGGAAGGTTTCCAATTTCGGCAACCAGACGAAGACTGGTCACAGTGCTTTTCAGCAGACGAACGCCCATATTTCCCAAGCGGCAGCTGCGGCTTATCATGCAGGTGCCGGTCATGCAAAGGGTGCAGGCTCTCATATGGATATTCCGGCATAAGGTCAGTTTTGGACTCTCTGGTGCGGCATTTTTGCTGTGCTGGAGAGTTTTTTCTTTTCTTTCTCTTAAAAAGAAGGTTTTTTTCAGGAAAGAGCGAAATTATATTATGTGGAATATTTTTATGCTTTTTTGTTGACGGATAGCAAGACTGGTTGCGTTTGGGAGGGGAAATATTTGGCTGAGAATAGCGATGCTCCATTTAATAGGGAAAAGGATCCAGCTGCGGTGCATAGCAAAAAATCGTCCAAGTGGGTTTCCAAGCTGGTTGGGAAGGACGTTTCGGCAGAGGATGTTAAGCCGTTGCCGGAACTGGTTTCCATTCATGGACTCTCCGAGGTGCCGGAGGATCGGGACTGGATGCTTTTGGAAATGCAGAGACTGTCGGATTTTTTTGCGCCTGAGGCTGAAAAATATGTGCTTTATGCAGAGCTTCGCAAGGCTCTTGTGACATGGGAAGTTCCTGTTTTGTGGCATTGGCTGGCGGTAGGAGCGGCGGTTGCCGCATTGCTGTGCGCTTTGCTGGGGCAGGTGCTCTCCATGCCGGTTTGCCTGTTCCTCGTTGTGGCATGCATGGCAGTTGCTGTCATTGGCTATGTGCGTGCCAGCAGGAAAAGCAGGAGGTTGAGGGCAAACCTGCAGAGAAAGCTTCGGCATGCGGAAAATATTTTGCGGAGAATCTACAACTCTGCGGAGGACTGCTTCCTTCCAATCGGTTATACGGCACCGGATGCGCTTTTGGGAATCTTGAGCGATTTGGAATCCCGCAAGACGAATAGCTTGGAGGAGGCTATGCGATGGAATCAGGACAAGGTGGAAACCTTTTCTTGAGCGGGGCAGGGAATGGAACGCTGGCAGCAGCCAATAGGCGGAAGGTGACGGTTTCTGACTTGTCCCGTATGGCGATTTGCGTGGCGTTCTGCTGTGTGTCAGCGTATCTTTCCGTTCCGATGCCTTTGGTGCCGGGGGGGATGCTGACGGCATTGACTGTGGCGCTGAACCTCATGGCGCTCATGCTTTCGCCTTGGCAGACTTTTTTGGGGATTTTGGTTTATGTGCTGCTGGGGTGCGTGGGGCTTCCTGTGTTTGTTGGCGGTTCTTCTGGGGTTGCGAGGCTGTTTGGCCCAACGGGCGGTTTTATTTTTGCGTGGCTTTTGGCATATCCTCTGGTCAGTCTTGCCAAGGGGAAGTCTCCGAGGTTTGCCCGCTATGCGGGGGCATCTCTCCTGCTTGCCCTGCCAATCAGTTATGCAGGGGGCATGGCTTCCATGATGCTGGTGATGGAAGTGGATTTCTGGCAGGCATTTTGGATGGGGATAGTTCCCTATCTTCCGGGGGACGTGCTGAAATGCGTTTTTGCGGCTTTTTTGGCGGTGCGTATTCGCAGGGCATTAGGGAAGTATTGATCCATTCCAATGCACACTGCCTTTTGCAGAGGACGTTTAGGGGGAGTATAAAATGGAAAAATCAAAGGTCTATTTTACAGATTTTCGTGTGCAGGTCGGCACGAGCCTTTTACAAAAGCTGAAAACGCTTTGCCTTGCGGCAGGCTTTAAGAAAATTGATATGGATAAAAAGTTTGTTGCGGTCAAGATGCATTTTGGCGAACTGGGGAACTTGGCGTTCCTGCGTCCGCAATACGCTAAGGTGATTGCGGATCTGGTGAAGGAGCAGGGCGGCATGCCGTTCTTGACGGATTGCAACACTCTTTATCCGGGCAGCCGAAAAAATGCGCTGGAGCATATAGATTGCGCAAATTTCAATGGGTTCAATCCGACAACGACAGGATGCCAGATCATTATCGGGGACGGGCTTCGCGGGACGGACGAGGTGGAGGTTCCCGTAAAGAATGGCGAGTTTGTCAAGGCAGCCAAAATCGGACGTGCCATTATGGATGCGGATGTTTTTATCAGCCTGTCGCATTTCAAGGGGCATGAGATGACGGGCTTCGGCGGTGCTGTCAAGAATATTGGCATGGGTTGTGGAAGCCGTGCAGGGAAAATGGAGCAGCATTCCTCTGGCAAGGTCAGCGTGAACGAGGCAAAATGCCGTGGATGCGGTCGCTGCGCAAGGGAATGCGGTTCCAATGCTATCGTGTATGAAAATGGAAAGGCGCATATCCAAAAGGATATTTGCAAGGGATGCGGCAGATGCATAGGGGCATGCTCCTATGATGCAATCAGGAATGATCAGTGGGATGCGGGAGATAAGCTGGATCGCAAGATGGCGGAGTATGCGCAGGCAGTCTGCCAAGACAGGCCGTGCTTCCATGTGAGCCTTGCTATGGATATTTCCCCGAATTGCGACTGCCATGGAGAGAATGACGCCGCTATCCTTCCAAATATTGGCATGTTTGCTTCTTTCGATCCTGTGGCATTGGATCAGGCTTGCGCAGATGCCTGCCTGCAGGCAGCTCCGCTTGCAAACAGCCAGCTTTCGGACAATCTCGCAAGGGAGGATTGGCACCATCATCATGATAATTTCTTGGACAGCAATCCGAATGTGCGTTGGAAGGAAACGCTGGAACATGCGGAAAAGATCGGTCTTGGTTCAAGAGAATATGAACTGGTGCGCTTGAAATGATGCAGCTGGAAAAGGTGGAGCGTGCGATTGAGGCGGTCAATGCCTGTTGCGGCAGGTGCAGGATCTGTTCTCCGCAATGCCCTGTTGCACTGGCGAGAAGGGCATTGGAAGGGCTGAAGAGCGATTTGCTGGACATGGAGCAGCAGGTGTGAGGATAACGCTTTTGGGGAGGGGTATTGGTGAAGGAATCTGAGTTTTCTGCAACAAAAGAAGCTCTTCACGAGATTCTTGAGGCTGTGGAGCATGAAATTTCTAAATACGTGGGAGAGCGGCGGTTAAAAAATCGCTTGAAGGTATCTGCGGAAGAAATTTTAACGAATATCATTAGCTATGCGTATCCGGACACCGGCGGGAAAATATATGTTTCCTGCGAGTTTCTTAACGAAAAGCAGGAGCTGAGATTTGAGTTCGTGGATGAGGGGATTCCCTACAATCCCTTGGAGGAACAGCCAGAGGTAGATCTTGAGGCTGATCTTGACAGCCGTTCTATTGGCGGGCTGGGAATCTTTATTTACATGACGGTCATGGATCATTTGGAATACAAGTATGAGAATGGGCAGAATCATTTGATCGCATGCAAGAAACTGAAGGAGGCAGAGCTTGTAGGTTAAGAAAGGCTGTGCCTGTTGGAAATGAGAGAAGATTAGTAGCTGCAAAAAAATTGATGGGGTGAAAGCATGGTAGTAACAGTAAAACGTGATGATGATATTCGAGTGGTGGAGATCAATGGTTCGTTGGATATTGAAGGTGCAGATGTCATGTCCAAGGAAGTAACCAAGCTGATCGATACAAAGTCTTTGATTCTGTCCATGGAAAATTGCCCTTATGTGGCAAGCTCCGGACTTCGTTCCTTGCTGGTTCTGGCAAAGACAGCAAAGGCAAAGGGCGTTTGCGTGGTTTATGCAAACATGGTTCCTGAAGTCATGGATATTATTGAAATGACGGGCTTTGACAATCTGATCCAGCATGTGCCTACGCTGGAGGAGGCAGAGAAGGTAATCAGGGATGCCAAGTGAGCTGTGACGGGAATGGAAAAAGTTATGATATATGCTCACGAAAAAGGGGAAGTGCAGGGAAAGCTTTGCACTTCCCCTTTTTATGGTTTTGATGTTTTGGAGGGTGATTACTTGAGTTTCCTATACGCATCCATCAATATCTTTTCATATCTCTGTGCGTTATAACGAAGCTAAGATGTCCCCTTCTTCAAAAGCTTGCTGTAAGTGGGGGAAGCCAAATTTAAACAAGCGGTGAGCAAACTTTCGCTTCGTTGAAACGCGAATTGGAGGGAAAATGC
>CALELM010000048.1 GCA_937902665.1 uncultured Selenomonadaceae bacterium | reverse complement strand
TCCGTTGCTTCCACCTGCACCGTTGCTTCCGCCACCTGCGGCATTGCTTCCACCACCTGCGGCATTGCTTCCGCCTGCACCATTGCTTCCGCCTGCTCCGTTGCTTCTGCCACCTGTGCCATTGCTTCCGCCACCTGCGGCATTGCTTCTACCACCTACGCCATTATCCCCTCCATTATTGTCTTGTCCATTAAATCCATTTAGCACCAGTCCCTTATCTACTTTGTTGCCTTCGTTCAGTTTTTTAAGCTTCTCATCTACACTGTTTTTCCACTTTTCTTCATCACTCTTATAGTTAGGATCGTTCTTCTGCTTTTCCGTTTTCACCTTATCTACAAAACCTTTCACTTTATCTGCCGTTCCCAACAGACCGCTAACCCTTCCAGTGACATTTGCTACTGCTTTGCTCCGTTCTGCATGTCTGCGCACCTTTCGCTTTTCTTCAGCCAACTCCTGTATCTCATGATCCAAGAACATCTTCTCTACATTTCTATTGCATGTATTTCCACCAATCGTAATGCCCTGAGCATTTGCATCAGGCTTCTCCTTTACATTTGTCACTTTCGTCATTGTTTTTTTGAATGTCATTGTAAAGGTATTGACTCTCTTTTGCTCCAGCGCACTATCCTCATAGCTTTCCTCATATCTATCTAAAGTTGCATCTACCAACGTTATCTCCCGATATAACCCTGCCTTTTTCTTATTCTCTTCACCTCCGATTTTTCTAAAATTCCCGTCATCATTAATTATGAAAGTATCGTCTAACTCATTATGTATAAGCATCAATACCTGCACCGTATAAAGTCTTTGATCGACACCATCTTCCGTCTTCACGGTCTCATGATTTCCTTGAAGGAGAAGCAGGCTTTTCTGATATGCCTCAAACATGCTTCCAGACATCGCCTCTGCATTTTCTCCTTGTTTCATGAAGCTCCGATTTAATCTTCCCTTGATTTGAAGTACCATTGATTTATCCTGATCCGTTCCCTCAAATTCCTCCCATTTATCATGCTCCTTAAACATAACACTGTCTACACTGTCCACAGGCAGTTTCCACAAGGTTTCATTAGCTACTATATTATCTTTTTTTTTCAGCTCTTTTATATCAACAACGAATTTCATTTCCATCCCCCTCTTCACGAGCAGTTGCTTTTTCTCTGCTTTTCATTCACGCAAGCTTTGCATTCCCTGCGTTTCATTCTCCGTCCTTCCTACGTTTTCTCTTGCCTTTCCGCAATTCACTCAACACAGTACCTGTTGATGAACTATTTCTTTGTTTCTTCTGGTTTATAGATATCTTTCGGTTTTCCAAATTTCGTGAAACCCGTTATCGTAGAAGCAGTAGATATTATATTTTGGCTAGCACCAATACTATTGTCTACAATATTTCTTTCAAGAGCCATATTGGCTGATTTCATTTTTGCCGCTTCCGTAATCTTCGGTCCCAGCGAGCCTTCTTTTTCATTCCCCATCTTTTTTCTTTCCTTGATGATGACATCCCTGAGTGCCTCCTTATGCTGGCGCACGACCAAGGTATAGGTTCCCGTTCCCGCTTGGTCATCATAGCTTTCCTCGTAATGCACGACATAGGCATAGGTCAGGATAATCGTCCTGTAAGGAATCGAGCTGTCGTTTCCCTTCTTGTAGTTCTCCTCCTGCACTCCAGCCTGCTTATCGCTCGCATCTCCTATCAGCCATTTGCCAAAGCTTTTTAATCTCCCCTCCGAGCCGTCATTGTAATCTTGTACCTTCGGCATATCTACCATAAGAATCAGGGTGCGATAGGGATTCACAACGTCATTGCACCAGTTCGCCAAGTAGCCAAGGTCATTCATCTTTTGCTTTGCTACATAGCACCTTCCCTTGATTTCGATATCAAACGATGTATAAGCAAATTCTCCCAATGCTTTTCCACGAGCCATTTCGATTGTCTTAGCCGTATATTCTGAACTATGAGTCTTGGGATCTTCAATTAACCAACTCTCCCCATACATATTTCTTTTTAATTTTACCAATTCTCCTATTGATACAGTACGCAGTGCTTGCGCATCGCTTATGGATTTCTTTCCCATAAATGGCACAGCACTTGTAATGGATTCATCTATTGTCTGAAAAAAGTCATTTTTCTCTACTTCAAAGATTTCTATTTCACCACATGTAACTCTTTTTTCGCCATCAAAGCTAAAACCTCTATCATAGTTTTCATCAAGAAATTTATCCTTTCCACTAAGATCCTCTCTCTTTACTTTCTTCTTTAGTTCTTTATCAACTGGAGCTTCATAATTTTTTCCATCTATCCTGCATACGATGATATTGTATTTCATAATGCTTCCTCCTTACATGACTTCGATCCGTTCCATGGTTATGCCGACAAGCTGCCTGCGCAGGAGGCACTCCGCCGCTTCAAGAGAAATGAGCCACAGGTCATCTGCCGGCAGCTTGGCATGCAGTATCCGCCGCTCCTGCACGCAGGCCTCTCTCACTGCGATTCGCCCTGCCTTGCCAGCGACAACTTCCGTTGCTTCGTGAAGGCAGTCCGTATAGGGAAGGTACGGCACCCAGTAAAGCGGGACGGGCGATGTGTCCACCTTCTCCGCTGCATAGAGCTGCAAGCCTCGGTACTCCATGCTCGGCTCGAGCTGGCGAAAGACGGGCTGCAAGGCATCCAGAATCATAAAGGTCGGCTCAAAGAGGATATCCGGCATCATGCTCCAGCCTTGGTATTCATAATATGCCACGTCCTCATCCAAGGCACGGAATGACTGCTCGTCCATGAAGTATGGATATTTTTTCTGCGTAAGCTTCTTGACGCTTTGGATGGGCGGCATTTCCCTGTCCTTGCACAGCCGAAACCATTCACTCTCCACCATCTGCCTTCACCTCCGCAAGCCTCCACGGCGAGTCCCCCGTCTCTGTCGCATGAAGGGAGCTTTGCTCTGCCTTCGTTCCCGACCAGAGGGACGCCGATAGATTGCACTCATCTGCACAAAGATTCTGAAAATAGCATCCCCGAAAAACCGTCTCCCCGAAATATTCCCCTGCTGCCATCCCCTCGGTCGTCACCTGCTCCCATCGGCACTGGTAGAAGTGGCAATCCTCAAAGTCAGCGCCTGCCATTTGCACGTCCGCAAAATCCACTCGATGAAAGCGGCACCTCACGAATTTCGCATCCTGCAGGCAAACATGGGAAAGCATCGTCTTCTCGAACAGGCAGTCCGAAAACCGTGCCATCGAGAGATTCAGTCCCTGATACTGCCGTCCCCGATAGATAATCCGCTGAAACTCCCGAAACCGCAGATCCATCTCCTTTTCCAGATCATCGAGGTCTACCGGCGGCACAATGCCGTAGATGCGTTCCTGCCAGTCAAGGTACATGCCGCAGGTCACATACATGCTCCCTGCCTTTTGCAGTGCCTGAAATGCCTCCGTCCCTGCCAGCTCCCCCATGAAATACTTGGCGCAACAGGCAAAAAGATAAGCCGCCTTCTCCATCGTACCGAAGAACAGCGGCCGTATCATCGGACGCCGCAAACGGCTCCGTAGAAAATATGCATCATCCAGCGCATCTGCGCAAAAGCGTTCCCATCCCCGAAAGAGGAAGGACGCATCCATTCGGCTTCTCTCCCACGGAGAGCCAAAGACCCATTCCTCATTGTAAAAATCTATCTGAATCATGGGCTTTCCCAAAAGCAGGGAGGTTCCCAAAATGGAAAACGACATATAAGAGCAGGAAACGCCCTCCTGCTCCTGCCTTTTCCCTGCCTTCTGCAATGCCTTCTCCCATTCTCTGAGGCAGGTATCCCGCACCTCGTCCATGTGACTGCCCAAATACTCGCTCACCTGCTCCAAGAACGCTGTTTCCAGCGGCAGGTAACGCTCCTGCTCGTACTCCTCCATGGTTTCTATCATCTTCATCGGTCAGCCCCCCACGACTACTTTTCCGGACCCCAGCGTAATTTGGTCGCTCGCAACCTTGACATGGGACGAGCCAACCTTCATCTCGATTTCCTTGCCGGAAGCAATCTGCACGCTGCCCTTGGCATCCAAGGAAATGTTGCCATCGGCAGAAACCTTGATATCCTTGGAGGACACGAGGCTGATTCCCTTCTCCATCGAGAGATCCACGAAGATTTTCTGATGGTCGCAAATAATCTCGATTCCCTTCTCCGTCAAGAGAATCTCCCTGCCGCCCGGCGCGCGAAAACTCTTGTCAGTCGTCTTCGCCATCGGTGTCATGTTGATGGTGCTTGCGGCAAAGGCATCGGACTCCTCACGGCTGGGGAACATCACACGCACATAGTCCCCGACCTCCGGCATGGCATACCAGCCGCTCCCGTCCTTGCTCGAGTACACCGTCGCAAAGGGAAGCCACGCCGTGCTGCCTTCGTCATACTTCTCGTCAATGTCCACGAAATGCACCTGCACCCTGTCCTTCTCCGCCTTCTTCACCTGCGCCCGCAGGAGCTGCCCCTCGCAATTCGGGTGCGAGGCGATGCTTGTGAGGAAGCTGTTCGCGCTCACTGCCAGCCCGTAGCTCATTTGCAGGATTCCTCTCACAAAGCTTGCCTGCACGCTCCGCACAAAGTATTTTTTGTCATTTACCGTTACCTCATCGCCCAAATAAACATAGGTACCCGTATAGACGGAACTGCTTGCAAAATCCTCCCGCACGACCTTCACGCCTTCTGCCAGCTTGCCCTTTGACATTTTCTGGTATGCCATATCTGCCATGAATTTCTCAATGTTCCAGCCAACCAAGGATATATTCTGCCCAGACTTGCGAAGCCCAAAATAAATCATGGGCTTCTCTGCCGTCAGATCCGAAAAGAGCGATGCCTGAAAGCGGGATGCCATGCGAAGCGCAAAATCCCACGGCGTTTCGTCCAGCCGCAGAACCAGCTTGTCAATGGGCTTGTCCTTTACGCTCTCACTGAATTGTATCGTAACCTGTTCGCCGCAAACCGCCTTCAGGACATCCGCATACTTCTTCGTCAAAGTCTGGAAGCTTTGGCTTCCTCTCTGCAAGGTAAGCTGGACACTCGTATCCATCAGGGTTACGGATACAAACGTCCCTTCCTCCGCCTTCCTCGAAAAAATATCCGTAATGTTCCCATAGAAAAGAACCTGCTTCTTGTCCTCCGCCTTGACTGCCTCTATCTTGACGGGATCCATCTCAGACTGCTGCAGGAGCTTTGCCGCCGCCTCATCCTTCATCGTTCCCGATACGACTGCCACTGCCTGCATATTTGGCTCATGATGAATGCTCAAGTCCTCCAAGGTCTCCAGTTGCAGTCCCGTTATCACAATATGTCTTCTTTCAATCCCATCCAGCGCCGTGTACGCATTTGGCATAATAACACCCCATTCCTAGTGCCTGCTGTAGCCGGACAGGTCAGGATACCTCCTTGCGCCCTGCCAGCATGCCTCGTAAAGACTGCGTGGGGAACGCTCTGCCGCATAGCAAACGGCATGCCCCCGAATATCCGGTCCCTGCTCCTGCTTTTGAACAAGCTCATTATTCTCGTCATATCGGTAGGAATTCCTTCTGCCTTCCCTGTCCATCGTTCCTGTCACGTTGCCTGCGCAATCATAGGAAAAGTATTCCACGCCCTCCCCCGTGCGATGCTCCGTGACATTGCCCCATACGGTATGGCGAAAAAACTCCTGCGTTCCATCCTCTGCTTCTATGCAGGTCACATGCCCCAATGCATCATAAGAAAGCTTCCGCAGGATTCCGTCCTGCCCCTTCACGGAAACAGGCCACCCTGCCGCATTGCGGCTCATTACCTCGCCCATCTTCTCGCAGGAAAATTCTGTGCCATCATGAGAAAAGGCTTCTATCGCCCTTCCTTCCTGAACTGGCAGATCCCTGCATACCTGTCCCTTCCTCGCATAGTCCATGCGCTCATTTCTCGACACAAGCACGCCTGCCTTGTCATAGACGTAACGGATTATTCTCTCCACTCCCTGCGCAATCAGTCGTTTTTCCAAGGTACAGCAATTCAGGCTGTTGTACCTGTACTCCTGCCTTGCGCCGTGCGAGTCCTCCGCCAGCACCAATCGGCTCATGCCATCATAACTCATCTTCACAGTACGCACCCTGCCTGATGCCGAGTGAAGCGTCTGTCCCTCCAGCCAAGTGCGCACCTCGACAGGATTTCCCTGCGCATCATACTTCCAGCGGCGAAGGCGGAAACGAGACTCCCCGTCTGCTTCCTCATAAGCCATCCGCTCCTCGATACAGCCATTGGGCGCATACTGGTAAAAGGTGCAAAGAGAAAGCCCTTCCCTGCTTGCTTCCCTTTGTGCCTGTGTCTGTGACAAAACCAACCTTCCCTTTCGGTCATATTCACATTGCACGAAAGGCGAAGATTCTTCCCTTTCTTCTTTATACGATGAAGCGGGGGAATCTATTACAGGATTTCCGCAAAAATCATAAAAATAGCTTGTTTCCCTGCCCTCACCATCCCGCTCCAGCACAAGGCAGTCCATGGGATTCCATCCAAAGGAACGCTCTCCCAGCTCGCTGTGAATTACCATTTTCCTCCATGCCTTGTCGTAGCGAAAGCTGAACCTTCCTCCGCAGGGTGTTTCCAGCATGGCAGGAAGCGGTGCATTTTCCTCATAGGCATACCTCGTTGCATGTCCCTCCATCCAGACAGCCGTTTTCCTGCCCTTGCGATCCCACTCCGTTTCCTCGATACGCCACTCTTTCCGTCCGAGGAACGTCATTCGCTGGGTCAGCCACCCCTGCGGCGAATACTGCATACGGATATCTCCCTCGCAGTTGTCCGTTTCCCGAATCAGGAATCCTTCTGCGTTGTAGGAAAGGTATCTCTCGTAGCCATTGGGATATGCCTCGAATACCAGCCTGCCTGCCGTATCGTATTTCCTTCTCAGGACTCCGCCCATAGAATCGCAATAGCGGACAAGATGCCCAGCCTCATCATATTCCATGGTCTCCTCGCCATACGCATGGCAAATACGGGTGACCAAATACTGCCGATTCCAATGATATTCTGCCGCCGTTCCGTCGCTCCTGCGTTCCCTCATGCAACGGTTCTGGTAATCATACGCATAAGAGATACTGCTCCCATCTGCAAAAAACAACGTCCGCACATGCCCTTCCTCGTCATATTCCACACGAAGCCTGCACTGGTTTTCCGCATCAATGCAGGAGGAAAGCCAGCCCTCCTCCGTATAGGTATAGCGAACGATGCCGCCATTGGGATAGACGACCTCCTGCAAGAATTCGCCTTGGTAGCGATACTTAATTTCCCGACCCAAGGCATCCGTCAGCCTTGCCAGCTTCCCCCGCTCATATTCCATGTGAATGATATCTTCGGTGGAAAGCCTGATATCCTGTATTTTATTCCCGTCATAGGAAATTGCGAGAGGCGGACGCTTTTCTGTCTGCTTGGAGATAAGCCTTCCCTTTATGTCATAGGTATATTCCGTATGCCGCAGCACATCGGTCAGGATATATCCGTTCCGCTGTTCCTTCAGCCGATACCGCTCTCCCTCGGACATGGATTCCCACGCTTCGCCCTTCTTCACGAACTTATGCCAGTGAAAGTCCCCCAGCAAAACCCGAAGCTTTTCCTGATGCCTGCTCAAGCCGCCTGCTACATTCGGCAGCCAGTATTTCCCAAAGGGCTTCGTGCCTCGCCGCTCTCCCCCTGCAGCATAGGCACGGCAAAGCCTGAATTCCTGAGAAATATCCGGCACCCTGTAATCCAGCACATAGAAGAAAAATTTCCCCGTTGCATAGTCCACCAGCCAGTCAAAAGACATCATCTCATGCAAGCTTTCCTCTCGATATCTTCTTACCATCCTGCTCTCCCTTTTCTTTCCCCTTAGCTCGATCCTCGCTCCCATGCTCCGCCTTGATCTCCGAGGAACGTGCCTTTGGGCTGTCCTTCCCGATGGAACCCGTACCGCCTGCGCTTGCCCCGCTCGTTCCGATGGCAAAGACTGCCTTGGTCTTTAGGCTGATGCTTCCGCTCTCGATTCCAATGGCACTGTCCCCGACTTTCAGTGTCAAGTCCTTGCCGGCAGAAATCGCCGTCTTGCCGCCGCCACCGCCTGAGGAAGACTTCTCCTGCTCTTTTTTCTCGTCCTGCTTTTTGTCCTTCTCCTTAGCGGCAAGCTCCTTTGCAAGCTCTGACAGCTCCGGCTTTTCCTGCTTGCTCCCTGCGGACTTCATGCCGGACGCATCAAAGCCAACCATAGACGGGGACGGATTCATCATAGCCGCAGGAGGCTGTCCTCCCAAGGCGGAATACATCGCAAAGCCGACCATGTGCTTGCCAAAGAACTGTGCCTGCCCATCCATGCCGTTCCCGCCTGCCGCCTGCAGGACGATATCTCCGCTCGACTCCATAACGACATCCTTCTTTGCTTGCAGGTAAATGCCGTCTGCCTTCTCCTCCAGCACGGAAGCCTTTTCCTTTTGGTTTGTCGCCAAGAACATGCTGTCCTTCTGAAAGCCGATGCCATGCCCCTGCGCCGTCATGCCCCGATCCGCCAGTTCCGCAGCGAGCTTTCCGCGCATTTCCTCACTGCGAACCGAACTGAATGCCGCAAGCATACCATTTTCCTGAAAATACACGACAACGGGGTCGTTCTCGTCCGGCATGGAATAGAGGTAGTTGCCCATCTCGTTCTCGTAGGGAATCCAAAGGGCTTCCTCCTTTTTCTGCTCCTTGTCGCAGGCAAACTGCACACGGATATCCGTCCCCTTGACCTCCAGTACCTTGCCCATGAGGACGCTTGCCTGATTCCAGTGACGAAGCTCGTTCCACGGGTGCGGTCGGCAGCCCTCTGCATGCACGATTGTCAAGCTGTTTTCCAATATGCCGATCCTTTCCTTGATCACGCTTCTGCGTACCATCTGCTTTTGATCCTCGTACATGCAATCATATCCGACACCGATACTTAGATCCTTCGTAGACAAATCCACTTCCCCGTAATAACAGGAACGTGCCTTTGCATCTGTGTTTTCCTGCACCTGCTTGCACAAAAGAAGCGGCACCCTGCGGCAAACCTCATTGGAAACCAGATTTGCTCCCTCTCGGACAAAGAACGCATTGCCAAGCGCAATGCGCAGGACATCCGTCTTGCAGTCAACAAAGACCAAAATGCCCAAGCTTTCTGCCAGCCGTTTCAAAAATTCCCAATCCGTCTCGTTCTCTTGGTACAGCATACGCTCAATCACCGTGTCCGGCTTCTCCGCATTCAGCTCTGCCTTTCCGCCCGTATAGGATTCCGCTATCTTCTTCAGCACATCAGCCAGCGTCTTTTTCGGATTCTGGAAGGTTCTCGTCCTGCGCTCGATATCCAGCTGGCAGGAATTGCTCCATGCTTGAACCTTCAGCAGCTGCCGATTTCCCTCAATCTTTTGCGACAAAAGGTTGCCTATGACTCCGCAAAAAATGATTCCCGCATCGTTTTTCACGCAAAGGGACTGCTTTTCCATAGCAACCAGTGCCTTTTCCTCCAGCTCCTTGTCCAGTTCCCATACCATCTGGCAGCTTCCGTGGCTTCCTGCCAATTCCTCAATCATGATATCCTGCAAAGTGCCTTCCGGCAATCCCGTCACGGTCAGATTGCGAAAGGTCGTTGCGGTATTTCCTGCCTTCTTCCCATCCTCCGGCATTTCAGACACCTCCCCAAAGGATTCACACGAACTTGATAACACCGCCTCCTGCACTGCATGAGAGGAAGCTGTCCTTCGTGAGCGCAGGCGCTCCATCTACCATGAAATGCGTGTCCCCGCCACTCCATGGCTGTATCGTCACGGGGATGCAGGGAACAGGACCTGCGGGCGTGGGCGGCTTCAAGGTGCATACGCCAAACGGCTTGATGCAGATCATTGGCTTGTTGTCATTTGCATTGACGAGGCTCATGCCGCCCGCAACCACCCCATGCCCTGTTACTGGCATCAGAGGTATTGGCGCAACTCCGCCATTACACCTGATCAGGTCCCCTGCTTTCTTGTACTTGTCCATCTTGCTCCTCCTCCTTTAACTTCTTCGTTTTCTCCTTTTCCGCAGCTTCCTGCTCTTGGTATCTTGCGACTTCATTCTGGACACGAAACACATCCAGATCCAAAAACACCTTTTCTGCCCTAATCAACGAGTACCTCCCTGCGTCCCCGACGCTTCTGCAAAAGCTCCAGCGTATTGCCGGACTGAATCATCTGCAATACTTGGCACAGCCCATCAAACAACGCCTCATTGCTGTCGCTGGGCAGCTTCTGTTTCAACCGATGCAGGAGATAATAGGAGATCTGCTCCCTGCGCACAGGCTTTCCTCCCAGTGCCTCCATGCAGAAGCACTGATCCAAGGAATCCAGCTCATAGTTCATGGCTTCCCTTGCAAAGGCTTCCGTGATTCCCGGCGAAATCGTATTGCCCCCAACAGACGCATACAGGCAGGCAACATCGTTGACGGTATCGAACTCTGTCAAGCGGTCAAAGAAATCCACATATTCCGTACGGAGGACAGCTCCCGCTTTCAGCTTGAACCTGCAAAGCTCCAGCTCTCCCGTTTGCCGCTCTACATTGCTTGACATGAGAAGCATCACGCTCCTGCGAACGAAATTCTCTGTTTCCTCCGGAACAGAAAACCTCAGCTTCAGTACCCGATACTCATCTGCCGGCGCATAGGCAATCCGCATAGGCTCCTGAATGAAATACATGAACCCTTGAAAGTATACGATTCCCGGCTGCAGCGTGATAGAATCCTTGTTCGTCTTTAGCTGGCAGCCGCTCACGATCCCATCCCCATAATCAATATAGGAAAGCGGAAGCGTATCAAAGGCACGATCCCTGATGCTTGCCAATGCCGAGGTGCGAAGCACATGAAGTTGCTCCAATCTCGGAAAATTCTGTTCGTTCATCCTAGCACTTCCTTAAACTGTCAAAATATTGCAATGCGGTCAGGACGCATCGTTCCATCCACGCCCATAATCCCAAAATGAATATCCCAAAATACCCGTACTTCCGCATCCAGCGGCAGGAACGTATCCTTCAAAAGCTTCCAGCGCTTTTCCAGCGCTTCTGTCCGCTCCTTCCCGATATAGGCATATATAATCTGCGGATGCCTGCGGTTTTGGTACACAATGCAGCCATGAAACACCTGCCGCATGATATGGCAGAAGGAGGCGATGCTCGATCCCTCGTACATCACATTCAAAAGCTCATCTGCCACGGAAAGCTGCATCTCATCGTCCATCACTAGAACAGCCTCCCTTGCACTCTCCCCGTAAACGCCATCCCTCAGATCCCTGCGAACCTGACGGACATAAAACTCTCTCGTCGTCATTCCGTGACAGAGATCGACCTCCGCCAGAATATGCACCATCACGTCAAACATAAAAATCATGAACTGCTGGGATTCTTCCTCCACGAACCCGATAAAATCCGGATGCAGGAGATATTGAAAGATTCCGGCAAACCGGTACAGCGGATTGATCTCAACAACGGAATCCTCTATGTGGCGCTGGTTGATGAAATCCAGCGATGGCTCGTAGTAAGGACTGCAAGAGTCCGAAGGAATGAAAAATATATCCGAAAAGGGAAATCCGTCCCGTTTTGCCTGCAAGGATATATCCCATATAAAATTCATAGCCTTCCCTCCTGTCAGACCATTTGGCAGCGGCACTCATATTCTGGAAAGAAATGCTGCAATACCGTAGCAAAAAAGCTCATGATATCCCGCTGGCAAAAATCATCGGGATTCCTTGAGGAAAGCGATACCACCAGCATCCTGTCCTGCTCACCGCTGCGGAACTCATTTTTCACGAACTCCTCCATCGAGTAGGTTTCCGCCCGCCCCACCTTCGGCACGACCTTCATATCCGCAAAGGAAAATCCGTCAAAGGCATAGAAGGAAACCAAAAGGCGTACCAAATCCGTGCGTGTCTTTACCCGCTGCCCGTAATGCTCCATCATGTTTCTGGAAAAGCTTTCTCTCTGCCCATTCGTCATCAAGGGATAGGTGTACGGCAGCTGAAGGGAAGGAAGCGTGGAACACTCGTAAAAATCCCAGTCCCCCGGCAGCTCGCTGTCGCAAATAATGTACAAGTCCCCCTTGCTCCAAAAGATATCCCGCAATACCCCGTCTGCCTTCCGAAGCATATAGTTTTTGCCCTCCTGAAACTGGCGCTTGTAAAGATAATGCTCGTAATAGCCCCGTTCCACGGCAGGCTGCGGATAGGCATTTGCCTTGATGACGACCGGCTTCAGATTCCATATAGGCAGAAGGTCATACCGCACATTATCCGCATATTCCTCGAAATCCACCGTCACCTTCAGCACTTGAAGCTGGTCATCCCACTGGTCGATTTCCGTCACATAGACATCAAACAGCTTAAACAGGTACGGGCAGTTCACCGTCCTCCACGGTGCTTGGTTCAGCTGTGCCAGCGGATACAAATTTGCCACCATCTCCAGATAACGCTTGTTGGGCTTGATGATAAAGGTTGCCGGCGTTTCCCCGTACTCATTCTCTATAATGCCGCGGAAAGACCTGCCGCTTTCCGAAAGTTTCCAAAGCTCCAGCGCATCCTCCTCAAAAAAGCAGGTATAGAGATAAAACGGATTTCCTTTCTTGACTGCATACAGCATCTTTGCAGTCTCTACCTCCGTGTCCTCCAGATCTGACTCGTCCATTGGAAACATGTACCTGTCCGTAACATCATAGGCATCCTTCCTGCACATGCCCGTAACGATATCCGGCAGGTTGTCCGCCTTTGGCACCGCCTCGAAAACCCGCTTTTCGAGGGCTTGGTACTCCTCCCTGACATGACCATAAAAATGCGTCATCATGTCGCAGACAATATCCTTGAACAGCTCCCTGTTTTCCATGCTGTCCATCTGCATCATGCGGTTTCTCACATATTCCTCAAAATTGAACTTCTCATCGAATAATCCCATCCAGCTCACCTGCCTCCAGCTTTTTCTCGTTCTTTTTCAGCTTTTTCTCTTTCTTTGCCTCCACCTTTGGCTTTGTCACCAGTTTTAGGTACTCAGCATACAGCTTGCCCTTTTCTATGTCCTTTTCCACACCCTTGCCCTTGGTCCATGCGTCCGCAAGAAGCTGGAGCGCCAGAGGCTCGTCCCCCGCCTGCTCCAAAAGGCTGATTGCCATTGCATAATCCTGCTTCACGCCACGGCCAGTATAATACGCAGAACCCATATAGGCAATCGCCATCTTGTCCTTTTCCCTTGCACCCATTTCATTCCACATGACGGCTTCGTTTATATCCTGCTTGACGTACTGTCCCAAATGCGCGCGGTGTCCGGCAATCGTAAAAAGTCTGGCAAGACGAACCTTTTCTTTCCCGTACTCAGGCGGAATAAAGTTCTTTACCAAGGCGGCATTCTCTTCCTCCGCCCGATCCTGCCAAAGCTTTGCCAGCTCCTCGTCATGCTTTACGCTCTGCCCTGTATGGTATGCATACGACAGGATGCACTGTGCCTGTACGTTTCCGCTCTCTGCCATTTGCTCCAGCTCCGAAGCATTTACCTTTTTTGCCGCCTTGTTAAGTTTCTTTTGCATTTTCTCCAATGCTTTGGCTTCTTCCTCTGCCTTCTTTTCTTCCGGCGTCTTTTTCTTGCCAAGCCCAAAGAGCGGTTCCAGCTTCTGCATGACAATGCCGGCCGCTGCAATTTTCAGGATATCACCGACAACCTCCTCCGCTTCCGCAAACCCCGTGGAAGCAGGAAAAACAAGACTTACAGACAGAAACACCGCAAGCATTTTTTGTTTCATAAGACCACCCTATTTTCTGCCGCCTATTTCATTCCATCAAAGAAATTCTGTACCCATGCATCGTCCTCAAAGCTAAAGAACTGCTCCTTTCCTGCCATCAAAAGCTCGCCGTTGCGGTAGATTGGCACAACCAAGAAGCCCCACTCCTTGGGTTCTGCCCAAACAAAGAACTTCACTTCTCGATCCACGATATTATCCGTGTCCTCCTGCGGAATATTCTCACCGTAGACTGCTTCCAGCTCCTCCTGCGTTTTCGGCTGAAACTCATCGATCGTGCAGTAATAGGTAAACTGGTGACGGAGCTTGCCGTCCTCTGCCTTCAGGAACAGCTCCAGCGTAAGGTCGTCCATGTTGCGGGAAAGAACCCCATGATGAATGTTCTTGAAGCCGTGAATCATAAATTTCTCCGTTCCATTATGCGTGAAGCCGGAAAGAATGTACGGCAAATTGGGGACACGGCTTTCAATCGTGACATCCGCATAGCCAAATTTCTTGTCCCGAAGATACTTGAGTACCCCATCAATGCAGGACATCTTGAGCTCATTCGAGGAGCCGGCATCGTCAGAACGCCTGCGTGCCTTGATTGCCTTGCCCGGCACGAATTCGGAAAGTGACGTGCGGAAAAAATCCACCTTGCAAGATTGCCCGCTCAACTTGATAATGCTGTAATCCTCCAAATCCCCGCTTTCATACAAGGGATTCATGAAACGATGCAAGATACTGTAGATATCAGGAGCAAGCAGCATGTTCACTTCAAAAATATTGAAAGAAAGATCCGGCAGCTCATAAAGCTCGATCAGCCCGCTCTCGTTGTGGATGGAGAGTTTCCACTTGTCAAAGGGAATCCGAATGACATCATCGAATTCCATCGCTTTTTTCCTGTAAATATCCCAGTTCTTTCCCTGCTCTGCATGATTGCTCTCCACGGAAAACATCACGCGCAGGACACAGGCATCCTCAAAGAGCTTCCTTTTCAGGTTCTCTGCGCAGGAAAACAAATAATAGAAATTGTTTCGTACTTTGAAATACTCGCTTCGGTTTCTGGTTTCCCATTCCTTGAACCTTGTCGGCAAAATCTTTTCTGCCTGCGCATAGGCTTTCTCAAACGGGTCATACATCGGAGCTGTCCCGTTTTCATCAACAAACCGGAAGATTTCCCTATCAAAATTCTTCAGCAAATCCTTGACGGACGGTATCTGCGATGCCAGCTGATGCTCTCTTGCACCGAAAAACACCTTCTTGCCGTAATACTCGTTCCGGATTTTCCACCTGCCGAACTCCTGCCGCTTCAAGTAGAGAAGATTCAAGCTCTCCACCAAGCGAAGCTTCAAAAGCTGCATAATGCGAAAGGTAAGATTATTTCCGCCAAAATCCGTACTGCCGTTCTCGTACCCTGTCTCAATGTCAATCTTGTAGGAGACCCTCTGGTTATTTACCTTGAAGCTGCAGGAGGAGATATCTGTCGTTCCGCCTCCACAGTCAATGATCAAGGCATTGCATCGCTGGTTTTTAGGAACAGCATCCTTTGCAATAAGGTCGCTGATGGTGTTGTAGAGAACGGACACGCCCTCGTCCACCATGTCCTTCTTTTCAATAACGTATTCCGGCAAAATCTCTTCAAAAAGCCGTTGGAACTTGTACTTCTGCTTAACTGGATTCGATATATGAATGTTGCGGATGCGCATCTTGATGCGGTTTTCCAGCGCATGGATCATGTACAGGAAAAATTCCCGAAGCAGCACTTTGCGCTTTACATAAATACGCCGTCCTACCTTGTCCGTGAGTTCCTCTTCCCTTTCGTAGTCCACAATCCAGCGCTTGATATCATAAAACAGGCAGACACTCTCATCTGAATGGCTCGTTGCCGAAAGCTCCTGCGCCTCGTAGCCGAAACGATATTCAGGACGCTCAGGATTTTCCAAGGAATACACGCCTATCACGGTCGGCACCATTTCCCTCTCTGCGGCATCATGCATCATATCATAGAACACCGCATATTTTACGGTTTCCTTGTATATCCCGTGATTCCTGATATCTTCCACGCCCGAAAGGCAAAGCGCCCCTGCCACAGTATTTGACGTTCCAAAGTCGATTGCCGCCGGAGTTTTCAAGACCTCCGGCTCGCAAATCGTGAAATCCAAAAGCGGAACACAGCCCGCAGGAATATTGGTAGGAATCACATCCACGTCACCATGGTAGAAATGAAAAATCTGCTCTGAGGTCTCCCTTGCCACAAACACCAGCTGGTAGTTCTTGTTCACTGCCTCACGGCAGGGAAGCTCTGCCTCCTTCCTGAGATAAAGGCAGCTCTCGTCATTCCCCTTCATTTCTACGTTGAACACGCAGCAAAGACGGTTCTCCCCATCTACAACGAAGGCATTCGTCCCAACCAGTTCCGAGCAAAAGCCAATCGTGATATTGTCATAGTAATCTACCGCAAGCCCCCGATAGATTTCCAGCCTCGCACGGCAATCCGGCACCAGCGATTTTCTCTGCTGAAAATTCAGCCTGAGAAAAATTTCCTCCAGATCCTTGTATGCTTCCTCTTGGTATTCACGAATCATCAGTGCCTTTTCCGCCCCGCGATAACGCAAAATCACATGAATCAGCAATTCCTTGTCCAAAGGATTCACGATTCCGGTCACGAGCTTTTCCTGCTGCGCAATCTCCCGAAGCTGATACACCGACATCATTTCAAGGTCTTGGCGATAGTAACGCCTGCCGCTGCTTTTCTGCGGGATTCGTTCCCTGTCCAATATATATCCACGCTGCCCAGTCATCCTGTTTCACCCTTCCCCATCATAAGTTGGCTGCAATCGCCGCATCCGTATCAATTTGCTCAATGAACAGCTGAAGCTCATCTGCCTTGTCCTTCAATCCAAGATCCGTATACATCTGCTTTGCCTGCACTGCCCACTGCTTGGCAACCGAGAAATTCTGCTGCAGATAGCTTTCCCTTGCCGCTGCTTCCTTCTCCTCCGCAGCCTTCCGCTTTTCTGACAAGTCATTGTACTTGGTGACAGAGTCATCTGCCTTTTCCTTCATCTTGGCAGCCGCCTCTGTTTCTCCCATGGACAAATATGTATTCTGTGCATTTCTGTAGAAAATTTCTGCCGAGAGGTAATCCCCTGCATTAAAGGAATCATCGCCCTTTGCAGCCATGCCGGAAGCCGATGTGATGCCGTCCTCGTAAGCCTTCTTCTTGTCCTGCTCCTTCTTTTCCTTCTCTGCCTGTGCATCATGCGTCTTGGAAAGAGCCGCAACGGCATCGTTCCTTGCACTGCGGTCGCCCGTGGAGTTTGCGATTGCCTGTGCCTGAAGATAAGCCTTTTCCGCTCCCTCCACGTCACCTGCCTGCATCAGGGCATCGCCCTTTTGCAGTGCAGCCTGAATCGCTGCGTCATTTGCCTTCTTCTGCTGGTCCTCCGCCGTTTTTTCCTTCTTTGCCTTGTCATCATACAGCCTGCCAAGGGCATCCATTGCCGCCCTGCGCCCTTCCATGTCATGCACGGCAATCGCCTTATCCCTTGCCTTGAAATAGCATTCCTCTGCCCTGTCCAAGTTGCCTGCCTGAAGAGCCTTGTCGCCAAGGTCGATAAAGTCATTCACATGGATGTAGCTCTCCGCCTGCCCAAGCCTGCGCTGGATGTATTCATAACCCAAAAGGTCTGCATCCCGGCTAAGCTCCATCGCATCCATGTACACGGTCGTTGCTTCCACGAAATTCTTTTGCGCAAACGCATCATCTCCACGGATAATTGCTTCAATCAGCACCGAGTACCTGCGCATGCGCTCCTTTTCCTTTTTATCCCCAAGATCCGAAGCAAGCTTCATGGATTCCGCGCAGGATTCCTTTGCCCGCAGGTAATTGTCGGATTTCATGTAAGTAATCGTATTGTCCTCGGAATCCTGAAGCGCCTGCACCTTTTTCTGGTAGCGCCAATGCAGGAACCAGCCGATCAAAGACAGCAAAAGAATAATAACTATCACGATAATTGCAATACGAATGTAACGCTGTCTTTTCTGCTCGCGTTCCGGATCCCTGTATGCCTTGTTGATAAAAATTGCTGCGATGGTATAGCTTTCCATCTCCGGCATCTGCCTTGACAGCAGCATGTCCTCCAGACAATCAATGGAATTCTTCGGCTCGTCCGATGCCTCGCTGAAAACCTCGTCAATTTCCTGCGTGTCCACATGCTCCCAAAGCCCTTTGGTATAAAAAGCGATAATATCGGAATCCATCAGCTTGAACTTTTTGGAAATGTACGGATAGAAAAAATCCTCCTTGCCCATGTAGGCATACAGGTTATTTCTCTCCTCATGCTTGTCAAGCGGAGTCATGTCCCCCTTGTTCACCATGTCCTGTGCCAGCGACATGTCGGACGACTCCAAGTAAATCCTTCCATGCCGGTAAAAACGCAGGCGCACGTTGCCCGCCTCTACATACCGCACCTGCTCGTAATCCGTCACGATCATCAGCAACGATGCTTTCAAATGCTGCGATGCCTGCGAGGAAAGCAAACGCTTATTCGCATCCTTCATATAACGCAGGAGCGTTGCCTTTGCCATGCTCGGCTTTTCCTGAAAGCTTACGAGAAGGTTCTCTGCTGCTTCCTTTGCCGCTTCCGTGGATACGAAGTCCGTGATCCCTGTCGCAAGCACATAGCAAGCATAGTCATCCAATTCCACATAAGCAAAATAGTCATCATTCGCCAAGCGGCTTCCCGCTTCCGATACGAACGCTGTCTTGAATATACTGTTTGATTTTCTCACATTTCCTACCTCGATTTCTAAGGAAATACCGTGGAGAGCAAAATCTCCTCAGCACAGAACCTCTGCCTGCCCTTCTGGATAGCAAAAGCGCCTTAGTTTTGATAAATGATCACGCTGGCATTGTCTTTTTCTGCCGCCTTGCTTTGGTTTACTGCTTCGATGATCCGATAAGCCTTTTCCTTCGATGTGCCTGGAGCCTTTAGCTGGTCTTCAATATCCACCCAGCGAATGGCAGGAAAAACACCGTCCGTCATCAAAAGAACGGCATCGCCCTTCCTCAGCTTCATCGGCTTGCTGAAGTACTCTATGTCCTGAAAATCGTCCCTGCCAAGAAAATTGTACCTGCGATGCTCATCCAAAAAGGAAAGCGCTGCCTGCTTGCTGATGTTTCCTTTTTCATAGCAATGCTTTGCCATAATATCAATGGTCTGCCCTTCGCTGACAGGAACAAGGTCGCCTTGCCGGTAAACTGCCAAGCGCACGTCACCGACTACGGCATAGTACAGCGTGTCATCCAGCACCAAGGCAACTGCTGCCGCCGCCTCGCCCTGGCGTTCTTCCAAATAATTCAATATTTTGTGATTCGCTGCCTGAAAAGCACGGCGAAAATAATACTGCGGCTTGTCAAAGGCTTGATATTCATTGTAAAGGTCAAGAAACGTATCTACAGTAATTCTGGCGGCAATTCTTCCGCCCTGTCCCCTTCCAATACCGTCTGCCAAAACCATGATGGCACCGGCATCTCCCAGTGCCGTTCCCATTTGATCCTGCTGCAGCTCCCTATCGCCAATCGTCATGCAGGTACCGATAGGATTCCCTGCCGCCTTCCGCACAGGTACCGCTCCGTACGAATGCGTTTTCAGCCACCATGCGCAGCCTGCGATCAAGACAAAAAGCACCAGCAAAATATATGACTCTATCATTGCCTTATCCCTTCTCTTTCTGTTGCTCGTAATGGGTTTGCTGCTTCGGCACGTCTCCTCCTTCCTGCTCATTGTCCTCCCAACGGAAATGCTCCCCGCAGAACGGGATAAAGAGGAACTTGCTCTTCCCCAGCTCAATCACATCATAAACGCTCAATACCACCGGCATATAAACAGCACTGTCATTGTGGTACACAATACCGTTGGAATCTCCCGGCAAAAGCACAGTCTCGTGCTTTTTGGGGTCATAAACGATGACGGCATGGTTCCTTCTGGAAATCTTGTTGTCCCCAAGAATCTGGATATCCATGTCATCGGCACGTCCCATGAAGTTTTTCCCCTCATGAATCTTGTAGTCCTTCCCCTGCCTGGGTCCTTCAATGCAGACCAGCCAACCGCAAACAGGCTGTATTTCCGTCATGAAGAGAATGGCATCTGCATCCGCCTCGCTCTTTTCCGTTACTTCCTTCCTCTCCTGCGTTGCTGTTTCCGTATTGCAGTACGGGCAAACCGTACCATAGCGGCGTGAACTAAACAAATGCCCATTTTGGCAGCGTATCAATCCATTCACAGTTATCTCTCCTTTTAATGCAGTCTCAGCTCACATAAGCCGATTCGCACAATATCATTCATCACGAGCTTGCATGGACGATCGGAACTCAATCGGTAGCGCCTTCCGTCCACAGCCTTTTGCACCAGCACCCCATTCTTGCTCCCCAGATCCTCAATATACCAGTTGCCATCTGCATAATTGAGCACGGCATGCTCAATATCCACCATGGACGCATACGGGCTATCTGAAAGATTGATATCCACTTGGTTCTCTCCGACATCCCGCCCAATCAGCATGCTGACATGACCATACAGTTCCCATGTACGGATAACCTTGCCTTCCTCGTTCAAGAAGTCAACCTGCGTGATTCTCTGGCTGTCCTGAAGCTTCTCCCCACCAAGGAAGCCTTCGCCGCCCAAAACCATTTTTGTTCCAGGCTCCCACTCATGATAAAGCATAACAGCAGAAGAAGCAAATACAAAAACTCCAAAAAGTTCCAGCAATGCCTTTTCCATCCCAAGAAACGGTCCTGTCAGGGCAACAAAGGCAAACAAGGCACCAAAAACACCCATGCTCGCAATGCAAAATATTCTTCTGTTCAATCCCATCACCGCCTTACTTCTTGAATCCCATAAAGCGTTCAAACATATCGGACATATCCAACGGGTTTTTCTTTTTCTGCTTTGGAACAAAAGCCCCCATCTTGTCCTCGTCCGTCACGGTCTTCGTCTTTGGGTCAAATCCATAAAAGGAAGCAAAGCTTCTCGCCATATTCTCAAAATCGACATGTCCGCTCGTTGGCGCTGCTCCCGTTTTCCTCTTGGCTTGCCGCGCTCCTGCCTGACCGCCTGGTGACGATGAGGTCTTGGCACTTCCCGCATGCTCCAGCTCCCTGTCATAATTTTCACGTGCCGACTTGTCGGAAAGCACTCGATATGCTTCGGCAACCTCCTCAAAAATTTTTGCCGCTTGTGCATCCCCAACATTATGATCTGGGTGATATTTTTTTGCCAGCTTGAAGTATGCCTTCTTGATTTCTTTGTCGGTCGCACCCCGTGCCACACCAAGCACTTCATAATGATTCTTCATAATAATTCCCCATTGTAATTCCCATTCTACATGCAAGAAAGACGGGCAACTTTGTCGCTCGTCCTTCTGCACTCATTCGACTGCACTCCAAGGAAATGCTAAGGAATCTCCTTGCTGCAGCTTATTGGAAGCCACCAGAAATTTTTACCTCTTTGACATCCCTGCGTACCTGACGAAGCAACAAGGTATACTCCCCCGTGCCGTCCGTGCTGGAAAACTCCTCCTTGTAATCAAGGATATACATGTTCGGGAACTCATACTTTCTGGTCGTGATCCCTGCCGCCTTGGACTCTACCACAACACTGCGGAAGGCCTCCTTCTTCTCGCCTGGAATCTTGGACCATTCCAAGAGCTTTGCCGTACTGTCCGCCGCTGTTCCTGCATCTCTCGTGTTCACCAAAATCTTTCCGACAATAGTGAGCGTCACACCAAGATCCTTTGCACGGGCTTGGCTAGTCGGTGGAATATCCACGCTCAGCTGGACGCTTCTCGTGCTTTCCTCCTCCAGCTTGATTTCGGGATCCTTTATCGTAATTGAAAATGCCATGACCTGTTCCTCCCTATCCGTCTACCATATTACTCGAATCCGCCCGAAAGCTCAACCTTGCCGTTCATGTCTCGCTTCTGCCTCACAATCAGGATAAACTCACCGGCCCCTGTCTCATCCGTCAGCTTTTCCTGATAGGACAGGACAAAAGCATTCGGGATAACATACTGCCTGACCACCTGCCCTGCCGTTATCAGCTTTACCGTAACCTTCCGGTAGCAATCCGCCGCATCCGACGGCACCAACGCCCATTGGGCAAGATCAACCGTCCCATCCGCAACAGCCGCCTCCAAAGAGGACTGGATCCTGCCACTGATCCGCAAGCCCATAGCCAAATCGGAAGAACGTGCATCCGATGCCTCTGACTTGGTGACATTGGATGCAAACAGCAACTCTGCCATTTCAGAATCGGAAATCGGCGTTGTCGTGTTGGAGAGGAAGTCTATCGAATTCAGGCTTTCCTCATGGAACTCAACAGTTTTTGGTCCTTCTACCTTCAAAAAAAATCCCATAGTCTCTCATCCTTTCTTTTATAACGCCATTGTTCAAGAAAATGCCATAAGCATTTTCCCTCCAATTCG
>CALELM010000047.1 GCA_937902665.1 uncultured Selenomonadaceae bacterium | reverse complement strand
GGTGTGTCACCGCCACCGGGTGTGTCACCGCCACCGGGTGTGTCACCGCCACCGGGTGTGTCACCGCCACCGGGTGTGTCACCGCCACCGGCAGTAGAGAAGCACTTCAGTTGTGGCAGATGCTCTCCATCATTGGCAAAGATGAAGTGTTTGCTAAATCTTTGGTCATTGCTGTTGTTCAAACGGTCTTCTAGGATATATACAGAACCATCCGATTGAATAAATTCTATTGGCTTTGCAGGATTTTTAATATCATTTTCCCACCCTATGGTAGATTCGATATCTATTCCGTTTATAACGATATAGCTATACCCCTTTAGCTTGTCATCATTATCCTTTTTGCCCACAAGTCCGCTAACAGTTGTACTGTCACTAGCCTGTGTAGAAGTAACTTGTCCTATATTATAACCTCGTACCAAGAAATCACTGCATCCATCATTCCGCAAATATCCTATAAGCCCACCTGTATTAGTTAATCCCGTTACATTAGCAAGATTATAGCCTATTACCGTTGAGTACCCTTCGTCGTAAGGAGCAACCAATCCCACAAGTCCACCTACATCGTTGCTACCGGATACATTTCCCGTATTATAACCTATAACAACTCCTGCCTCTTTTATTTTACCATAATTTTCGCCTGCAAGGCCGCCTACCCTGCTCACACCCTTTACTTCACCTGTGTTATAACCTACCAACTGCCCTGTATTTAGGCCTGCGAGACCACCCACTTCGTAGCCATTCCGTTCTGTGTTGCTTGGGTCACCTTGCCCCGTTACGCTGCTTTGATTGTAACCCACCAATGTATCCACATTCGCACCGGCAAGACCGCCTACATATTGATTGCCTGTTACCGTGCCACCTATATTGTAACAGGCTGTTGTTTCCCCTGCATTTATCCCGGCGATACCACCTACATAATCCTTGCCTATGATATTGCTACTCTGCAAGCCAACATTTTTTACCACACCAGACTTAGCACCAAACAATCCAACAAAGTCAGTATCAGGTCGGTTAATAGTCAAATTGCTAATGGTGAAACCATTACCGTCAAAAATGCCACTGTAAGCTCCTGTAGTATCTAAAGAGCCGTCTTCTTTAATACTACCGCTGCCAATAGGGTTAAAGCCTATCGCTTGTGCATCGATATCGCCAGCCAACATATAGTTGGCTGTAAGGTTATTTTGCATATTCTGCAATTCGTAAATATCACGTACAAGCCAGTATTTGGTGATAGCTTCTCCAGTAGAGATTTCAATAGTAGCTAAAATTTCGTCTTCACCGCTTGTGTAAGTCACTTTCTTATTTTTAATGTTGCTTGTATACTGATTGTCATTGACAGAATTTCTATACGCACTATCCTCACCATCATCACCAAAAGCCCATCTGCCGGCATTTCCTTTAGCACGGATTTCGTTGCCAATCCTCATTTCCCCTGTGTCTACAAGCGTAACAGTATTTCCTTCTATATGCATAGAGTCTTTAGCTGTTATATTACCAAAAACGCTAACATCGCCCGTTAGCTTACTTATATCAAGTGTTTTCAACGCACCATTATCACCAACGTATGTGTTCCACTCTTTATCGACTATTGGCCGAGTAGATAGATAGAGATTACCAACATTTATTGTACTCCTATCGCCAAATACAATGCCATTAGGATTTATAATATAGATATTCCCTCCAGCAATTATCTTACCAAGAATGTAAGAAGGACTATTCTTATAAACAAGGTTTAAATAATTATGATCATCAAACTGCATTATTTCATCAATACCAACATTGAATGTCGGCCAGCCTATCACATTATTCTCCTGAGTGCTTGTGATACTTGTTTTGTTGTCCTTCACATCAATCGTGACATTTCCTATCTTGACTTTTCCCCCTGAAGGTAAAACCGGGCGTTCATTATCCGCTTCAAGATTATATATATCAGCTTGTGGTCCAAATTGATATCCTAATTGAGTAACGTTCTCTATCTCATATTTTTCTGGTGCACTGGCAGAACGCACCACTTTTCCCTCACCTTCATACAACATTCCCGTATTTTTGTTGTATTTTATAATTTCAGCACTACTGTAGCTACCAAATAGAGTACCACCATTCTTTAGAGGATCATTAGAGATAGCAGCATAAACATTTCCTGTATTAAGACATCTTTGAAAAGATGGCATCTCTTTATTTACTTGAGGAAGATATGTGCCTGCAAGACCACCTACAACAAATTCACCCTTGACATCACCATGATTTTCACAATCATTTATAGTAAGGATTGCCCCGCCTGAGCCAACTAAACCACCTACATATCTTGTTCCCGTTACTGTCCCGCTATTGGTAGAATTTTTAATATCAACAAATTTGTCCGTGTATTTCTCCCCTTGATGAGCAGCTCCAATCAAGCCACCTGCGAAACCATTTACGTAATAATCTTTACCATCATAATACCAATGGGCAGGATCATCAGGATAGTTACGATAGCCTTCGTCATAGTAGCACACCACATCGCCCATATTGTGACAGTTTATAAGAGAAAAATTTCCACTATTTTCATCTCTGCTATCGGTAATTCCAACTATACCACCAACGCCGTTCCAACCATATACCGTAGACTTATTATCATTAGTGCTATTGGTTATTGCGCCGCCACAAGCCCTACCAACGAGCCCACCGACAGCCTCGATACCATCAACCTTGCAGTTTGTGATATGGCAATTATCAACCACAGCGCCTTCATACATATGCCCTACAATAGTACCTACATCTTCTTTACCATAGATTGTACTACCCGCAACATTAAGATTTTTTACTACACCATGAAGATCATTAAAAATGCCTATATGAGATTTACGCGACCCTTCCTCCTGCCGACCTATAACCAGATTGCTTATAGTATGATTTAGTCCGTTAAACTTTATACGCTTTTCATTCTCACTATCACCGACCCCATCCCAGCTGCCATAGTTACTAGCATCAATATTGACTGCAAGCATATAATTTCCGCCTTGTTGCATATTTTTTATTTCATTAAAGTTATAGATTAACGTGTACTTAGTAATATCTATGTTATGCGTCCATACGCTATCAACATTATCAGCATTTCCTATCTCAATAGCATCTCGAGCATTAATCGTTACAACATCATTTCTAGCATCACCAGTCGTATTTTTTATATCGTCAGCATTTTTCAGCGTTACAACATTACCTTCAAGATAAACCGAATTTGCCTGCATCTTGCCAAGATTCATAATGTCGCCTCCGTTAGCGACCGAACTTGCTAATGGATTAGTACCGCTGGTTTCAAATTCACTAATGGCTTTTGCTGTTAGTGTGTTAGTAGATACATATAAATTCCCAACATTCACACTACTATTATCGCCAAATATAACACCACTAGGGTTGATAAGATAGATATTTCCACCACCAACGATATGACCATCAATCTGAGATGGAGCATTGCCGCCTATTAGGTTTAGATAATTGTTCGCATCGTACTGAACGGTTTGCTCTTTAGCAACATTATATGAGGACCAATTAACAACATTATTCTGAGCAGTACTTGTAATATTCACACCATTAGCCAAACTTCCCACATTTACACCAGCTGACCGGCTGGTAACATCCGCAACGCTTATCGCCATACCAACTGCAGAGTAGCTTAAAATGCTAAAGCCTAAAGATAATGCTACAAGAATCTTCTTCGTCAATTTAGCTTTTTGCTTAGCACTCATTTTGCACCCTCCTCTAAAAGAAAAATAATAATTGTCTTTATGTGATTCTATTTCGAAACGAAATAACGAAGCTAAAGATGTCCCTTCTTATTCGTCTAATTTACTACTATTATCCCCAACATTTAAGAGTACAACCAACTTTATCATTATATAATATCATATCCTCGAGAGTGAGTCGAGTCCATATTGGTGTGTAAATTGCCTTTAGGCATCTGATGGGATTAAGCCGCCAGCAGAGCAGTCTGTTCCTCAGCAATCAGGTGCAGCTTCTCACGCACATCTGAGCCAAGCATATCCTGGTATGCCTTTTTGCTGAAGATTGCTTTCCGAACCTGACAGAGGCTGTTCTGCTCCAGCAGGACGGATCCAATCAATCGGATCAGAGAGTCCTCACTGGGGAAGATGCCGATGACCTTGGAACGGCGTTTCAATTCCTTGTTCAGTCGCTCGATATGATTGGAAGTACGGAAGAATCTCCGCATTCCGGCAGGCAGTGTCATGACAGTCATCGCGTTCTCAAAACCCTCATCCAGACAGCGGATGGCTTCCTCTGCAACGTCCCTGTAATCTGAGATAATCTGGTCACATTTGGCACGGACTGCCTCCATCTGAGCTATTCGGCTTTGAGGATGCTGTCGAGACTGTTCTGGAGCATCCTGAGAAATGCTTCCTCTCGATTTGCTGAAAGTAACTGTAGCATTTCTTCCTGATTTAAGGTAATATTGAATTGAGCCATTGGTTGTAACCTCCTCGGTATTATGTTGTTTTGTGATGATTCATATTATACCTAAAGGTTGAGCCTGTGGCTCTTTTTATTTTTCAATTTACACCATTATACGGACTTTACCCCCTCTAGCCTTTTCCCAAGCAACTGGGGTATAATTGGAAAAGATTCATAGAAAGCAGGTGCATATATGCTAATAGAAGAAATTCCTGCCGTTCTTGCGGCAGAGCAAAACATAAAAACCAAGCAGGCAAACGCCGTCATCGAGCTTCTTGACGGAGGCAACACGGTTCCCTTTATCGCCCGTTACCGCAAGGAGGCAACAGGTTCTCTTGACGAAGAACAGATCCGCAACATCGAGGAACGCCTTTCTTACCTTCGGAATCTCGTCAAGCGCCAAGAGGAAATCCTCGGCAAGATTGACGAGCAGGGAAAGCTCACGGACGAATTAAAGAAAGCCATCGAAGGCACAAAAAAATTACAGGATTTAGAGGATCTTTATCTCCCTTACAAGCAGAAAAAACGCACCCGCGCGCAAATCGCAAAAGAACGAGGGCTTGAGCCACTGGCAAATGCCATGCTGATGCAGTTAAGCACAAAAGGGACAGCAGAGGAAGCCGCAAAGCCCTTCCTTTCCGAAGAAAATGAGATTCTGACCGCCGAGGATGCCTTGCAGGGCGCTATGGATATCGTTGCAGAATCCGTCATGGAAGACGCTTCGCTCCGCAAGGAAATGCGGTTCTTCCTGTGGAATCATGCGATTCTGGAAACAACAGCCAGCGAGGGCGAGGACAGCGAGGAAAAGCAGGTCTTTCTCATGTATGCCGAATACAGGGAACCCGTGCACCAGCTTCCCTCCCATCGGGTTCTTGCCATCAATCGAGGAGAGAAAAAAGGCTTTCTCAAGGTAAAGCTTTCCGCCGACCACGAAGGAAATATCCAGCGCATTTACCAGCGCATCTACCGCCAGCCCTCGATTTTCTCCGAGCAGCTCCGCCTTGCCGTGGAGGACGGCTACAAACGCCTGCTCTTTCCTGCACTGGAGCGAGAAATTCGCGCACAGCTGACAGAAACAGCAGAAGCACAAGCCATTCATGTTTTCGGAGCAAACCTCAAGCAGCTTCTGATGCAGGCACCGCTATCTGGACATACCGTCATGGGACTCGACCCCGGCTACCGCACAGGCTGCAAAATGGCAATCGTAGATCCCACGGGGCATATCCTCGACCACGGCGTTCTGCAGGTCACAAAAAGCGATGCAGAACGGGAGGACTCCGCACGAAAGGTTCTTGCCCTTATCAAAAAGCATCAAGTTACGCTGCTTTCCATCGGCAACGGAACGGCTTCCTACGAAACGGAGGAATTTGCCGCAAACCTGATACGGGACAATCATCTGGAAAATGTCCACTACCTTATCACCAATGAAGCAGGAGCTTCTGTTTACTCCGCTTCCAAGCTGGCAAAAGAGGAACTTCCGGAATACGATGTCACGATTCGCGGTGCCGTTTCCATCGCAAGACGTGTGCAGGATCCACTGGCAGAGCTTGTCAAGATTGACCCGCAAGCCATCGGCGTTGGGCAATACCAGCACGATGTCAACCAAAAGGAACTGGCAGCCTCGCTGGATACTGTTGTCGAATCTGCCGTCAACCATGTCGGCGTAGACCTCAACACGGCAAGTGGAGCGCTCCTGAAGCACATTGCCGGCATCAATGCGTCCATTGCAAAGAATATCGTCACCTACCGCAACGAAAACGGGACCTTCACCAGCCGCAAGCAGCTTCTGAAAGTTCCCCGTCTCGGTCCTGCCGCCTTTACCCAATGCGCAGGCTTCCTCCGTATCCACGGAGCAAAAAATCCGTTGGACAATACCCCTGTTCATCCCGAATCCTATGCACTTGCGGAAAAAATCCTCCAAAAACTCGGTTTTGAACTTTTTGACCTTTTCGACAAGGAACAGCTTGCCGTTCTGACAGCAAAGCGAAGCCTCATCGACGAAAGCAAGCTTGCCAAGGACTTGGATGCCGGAGTTCCTACCGTTCACGATATTCTCGATGCACTGGTCAAGCCGGGACGTGATCCCCGTGAGGATCTGCCTGCCCCACTGACTCGCCAAGCCATCGTAAAGCTTTCCGACCTCCAAGCCGGAACAATTCTGCGCGGCACGGTTCGCAACATCACAGACTTTGGCGTGTTTGTCGATATCGGCATCAAAACCGCAGGACTCATTCATATTTCCGAGCTTAGCAAAAAACGTGTCAAGCATCCGCTGGATGTCGTTTCCGTTGGCGACATTTTGAACGTCATGATTATCAGCATTGACGAAAAAAGGAACCGCATCGGTCTTTCCCTGAAGCAGGTTCCTGAAAAGGAGAAAATTTCATGAGACTGCTGGAAGAAACCATTTCAAAGATAGCGCCCTTGAAGCACAAGCCCCTTTCCGAAACGGAATTCGCCGAACGCCCCACGCATACCTCGCAAGCACTGGGACGGCTTCACGACATTCTTCTCCAATATGAAGCGATTGCAGGTACTGAAGAACCTGCACCGCCAAAAAAATGCACCATCGTTTGCTGTGCCGATCACGGCGTTGCAGAAATGGGTGTCAGTGCCTATCCCCAAGAAACCACCCTGCAAATGGCTGCCAATTACCTCATCTCTAAAGGAACAGCGCTCAACGTCTTCTCGGACTATGCAGGCTCTGACCTCATGGTTGTTGACCTCGGCATCAAGTCAGATGGCAATGAGATTCCGGGGCTGATAAATCTCCGTATTGCAAACGGAACCTCCAACTTTACGAAAGGGCCTGCCATGACACGGGAACAAGCCATTGCCTCCATCGAGACAGGCATCGATCTTGCCATATCCTGCACAGAAAAAGGATACCAGTGCTTCCTGCCTGCGGAAATGGGCATCGGCAACACGACTGCCAGTGCTGCCATCTGCTCTGTCCTTTGCCAAATCAGCGTAGAAGAAGCAACCGACCGAGGAACGAACATCTCTGACCAAAGGCTCGCCCGCAAAATCGAAATCATCAAGCAGGCAATCCAAGCAAACCAGCCAAATCCAGAAGATGCCATTGATGTACTCGCTAAACTTGGCGGCTTCGAGCTTGGCTGTATCGCAGGAATCCTCCTCGGTGCCGCCTCCTGCCATGCGCTTTCCATCTTGGATGGCTTCAACACCAGCATTGCCGCCCTGCTTGCCACAGCACTTGCGCCTGCCTGCAGGGACTACCTCCTGCCATCGCACCAATGTGCCGAAAAGGGACATGCCTTTCTCCTGAAAAAACTGGAGCTTTCCCCATACATCAACCTGAATCTCAGGCTTGGCGAAAACTGCGGATCTTCCATTGCCGCCATGCTGCTAGACACCACAATCCAAGCCGTCCGCCTTTCCAAAAATCCAATACCATCTGAAAACGATCCGGATTCCCCGCCAAGCTATCTCGTGCAGGAAATGCCGGAAACACCGCCTACGGTAACAGACAAAACCTTTAACTTTTACTTCCAGACCATGCCATCCATTGACAGGAAACACATGGAAGCCTGCCAAGACCGATTGGATCAGCTTGCAAAGCCCCTCCACAGCCTTGGCTTTTTGGAACAAATCGCCGCAGAAGTCACGGGCATTCTTTCCGAAACATGCCCCAACCCTTTCATGAACTGCATGATTTTATGCTTCACGCATGATACTCCGCAGCATGATGCTTTGGAACAATCCTTTGCCAAGCTGGCAAATGCAGGCATTACCTATGCCAAGCTTCGTCCTGAGCTGCCTCCTACTGCCGCCTTTGAGTTTGGCCGTGTCATGTCCGAAAACATTACCTTCGACATTCCTCTCATCGGGCTTTCCTTGGCAGAAGATAACGGGCAGCCACACGGAACCAAGGCAAAACTCCTGCGCTCTGCTCTCCTCTCAGATGATGGCAGTCTTCGCTATAACGCAGAAGAATTCCTCGCTCACGTCCCGCAGGAACTAAAATCCGATGTCAGCGCTCTCATGGGCGCACTGATTGCCTCAGCGCACAACAGCAGCCTAATACTCCTCGATGATGAAGCTGTTGAGATCATCGCAAGATACGCAGAAGACCTCTGCCCGGATATTCGTCCCTACGTCCTCCATATTCAGCCAAAACTCCTGCAGCTTGGCATGCAGAGAAACGGCGGCATCCTTGCCTGCCTTGGAAAAAAGATTGTCGAAGCTTCCCTCCGCATCTTGAACGACATGAAGACCTTTGAGGAAGCCAAAGTTTCCCTGTCCATCGAAAAAGCACCATAACCCAAAATTATGCAAAATTCGGCAGACGTGCCTTAGCTTTCATGCAAAAAGAGCCATCCTGTTGCCCAACGGCAACACGATGGCTCTTTTCAAATCTTTATCCATTTACGCCAGCAATCCTTGGATTGCCTTCGTTGGGCATTTGGAAAGACAGGATGCCTCCTTGCATTTTTCCCTGCATATCGCAGAATCAACAACCGCCAGATTGTTTTCCAGCCGGATTGCCCCATGCGGGCAATTTCTCATGCAAATTCCACACCCAATGCAGGCGTTCGTGCAAAGTTTCCTTGCAACAGCTCCCTTGTCATGGCTGCTGCATGTAATCTGCACAGGAGCCTCAAGGCTCTGCAATGCCAAAAGCCCCTGCGGGCAATTCTTGGCACAAGCCCCGCAGCCCGTGCAAGCCTCCTTGTCCACCACAGGAAGCCCATCCGCTCCCATCGAAAGCGCACCGAACGGGCAAGCCTTCACGCAATTTCCAAAGCCAATGCAGCCGAACTTGCAAGCCTTTGGCCCACCCTGCACCAGCTTGGCGGCGGCACAGTCCTTGATTCCTTCGTATTCCGCCGCCATGACAGCCGCCGTCTTTGTCCCACGGCATTTCAGGTAGGCAATCCTCGGTTCTGCTGCCTCCGCTTTTTTTCCCGTAAGCTCTGCCACTTTGGCAGCGACTTCTGCCTTGCCGGGAACGCACAGGTTCGGCGGAACCTCCTCATTTTCCACGACTGCCTCCGCATACTTGGCACAGCCGGCATATCCGCAGGCACCGCACTGTCCCTTGGGCAGGATCTCCTCCACTTCCTCAATCAGGGGATTCACTTCCATAGCAAATTTCTTGTCCGCCAATGCCAGCACAATGCCAAAAAAAGCGCCCACCCCAACCAGCACGACCACAATCATAATTGATGTTTCCATTCCTTCACCCCCATCAAAGCATTCCCGAAAAACCAAGGAACGCCAAGGACAGCATCCCTGCCAAAAGGAACGCAATACCTATGCCCTGCAACGGCTTTGGCACATCCGCATAAACCAGCTTTTCCCGAAGGGAAGCCATCAGGATAATCGCCAGTGCAAAGCCAAGTCCCGAGCCAATGGCAAAGACGATGCTTTTCAGCAGGCTGTAGCTATTCTCCACATTGAGGAGCGGAACCGCAAGAACAATGCAGTTCGTCGCAATCAAAAGCAGGTAAATGCCCCACATATTATAGAGAGCCGGTGCCTGCTTCCTGATGACCAGTTCCAAGAGTTGCACGAAACTCGCCGTCAGCACAACAAAAACGATTGTCGTGAGAAAGGTCAGCCCAAACGGCTGCAGCACAAAAAAGTACACAATCCATGCGAGAATGGAGCTCATCGTCATGACAGACGTGACTGCCATTCCCATCCCCACCGATGCGCTCAGATTTTTGGAAATGCCAAAGAAAATGCACAGTCCCAAAAATTTCGTCAGGACAAAGTTATTGACGACCACTGCACCAAGAAACAACGTCAAATATTCTGCCATCACGCCTCAGCCTCCTTCCGCTTCGCCGCCTGCGCCTTTTCCCGCTTTGCATTCCATGTCTTCGTCCCTGCCACGAGATAGCCAATCAAGATAAAAGCCCCCGGCGGCAGTACCATCATCAGCATAGGATCATAGCCTGCGCCAAAAACCTGCACGCCCATGACAGTTCCGGAACCAATCAGCTCACGGATAACAGATATCACCAGCATGGCAAGGGTAAAGCCGCACCCCATGCCAAACCCATCGCAAAAGGACTTGACCACTCCATGCTTCGATGCAAACACCTCTGCACGGGCAAGAATGATAGCAAATACGACCACCAGTGCCAAGTAAATGCCAAGTGCTTGGTAAAGCGCAGGAAAATAGGCTTGCAGCACCAGCTGCGCTACCGTGACGATTGTTGCAATCGAAGTAATGTAAACGGGAACACGCACCTTCGGATTCACCCACTTGCGCACGAGGGAAACCACTACATTATTCGTCGTAATGACAAACGTAACTGTCAATCCCATCGTCAAGCCGTTTGCCACAGTCGTCGTAACAGCAAGCGCAGGACACAGGCTGAGTGCCAGTATAAAGATAGGGTTCTCTGCGAGGATACCCTTGCTGAAAATCTGCCAAAGCTCCTTCATTTCAGTCCCCTCCCTTTTCCTTTGAATGTTTTTTCGTTGCCGATGTTTCTGCATCTGCCCGACCGCCTGCCAGCGTTCTTGCTTCCTCCACTGCCTGACGAACTGCCTTGGTCACAGCACGGGAAGAAATCGTTGCTCCTGTCATCGCCTGAATATCCTCCTTGTTGGCAGGATCCTTCACAACCGTCAAATGCTCCAACCCCTTGCCTTCAAACTGCTTGCGAAAAGCAGGCTTTTGGGCATTGTCACCAAGTCCCGGTGTCTCGTTGTGCGAAAGAATCTTGTAGTCCAGCACCCTGCCATCCAGCGTCACGGCAACGAGCATCTTGATGGTTCCGCCATAGCCCTTGCTCTCGCTTGGGATAATATAGGCAGACACCTCTTTTCCCGTCCTTGCCTCTACCCAGCCGTCCTTGCCGGAAATCTCTTGGAAGCTGTCCGCACTCGGCACCAGCTCCCGCAGGGAAGCCTCCTTCATTTCCTCTGCCTTCTGCGCCGCTATAGGAGCCGTCACATAGTAGACCGCACCAATGACCAATCCGGAAATAAAGCAGGCGGCAATCAAATTGAACGCAATACGAAAAACAGAATTCTCCTTCTTTTCCTGCATTATTTCGCACCTCCTGCGCCAAAAATCCGAGGCTTCACAAAACGGTCAATGAGAGGTGTCACCGCATTCATCAAGAGAAGCGAATAGCAAACGCCCTCCGGATACCCTCCAACCAAGCGAATCAATACCGTAATAGCACCTGCACCAACTGCGAAAATAAGCTGTCCCTTGACTGTCATCGGTATCGTAACCATATCCGTTGCCATAAAAAAGGCTCCCAGCATCAAGCCGCCCGTCATCACATGCACAAGCGGCGCGCCAGTAAAAAGCCCTGATGGACCGAACACCCATGTGAGAAGCGCCACCGTCCCGATCATGCCAGCAGGCACAACCCAATTTGCATAGCCCCTCCAAATGAGGTACAGTCCGCCAACCGCCAAAAGAACCGTACTCGTCTCCCCAAGACTTCCGTTGCGAGTCCCCAAAAGCAATGCCTGATACATTTCCGAAGCACCGCCAAACACGTTCACAAGGGCATCATAGCCCTGATACTTCAAAATGGCAAGCGGCGTTGCGCTCGTCATGGCATCCACTGCATTTTCTGCACCCATATTCTGCATTTTCGTCCATGTCGTCATGGCAACAGGCCATGAGACCATCAGTGCCGCACGTCCGATATGAGCCGGATTGAAAATATTCCAGCCAAGCCCGCCCATGGATTGCTTTGCTACCACAATAGCAAGCACTGATCCAATCGCAACCATGTACGGGGGCAAAAGAGGCGACATGGACATGGCAAGCAGAATTCCCGTCAGGAAAGCACTCCCGTCCAAAGCCGTCACCTTCTGCCCCATTGCCCTTTGCCAAACATACTCCGCAGCCACAGCGAAAAAAGCACCGACTGCCATATTGACCAACGCCGGCATCCCAAACCAGAAAACCGCAAAAACCGCCGCAGGTGCCAATGCCAAATTGACATGCCACATGATATGGCAAATGCTTTCCTCATCACGAATATGAGGCGATGAGGAAATCGTAAATTTCAAATCCTTGGTTTCCACGCTCATTTCTTCGCCTCCTTGCTTTTTTCCCTTGCCTGCTTGGCACGAAGCTCGCTCTTCGTCAAGCGGACATACTGGACAATGTTTCGTTTTGCAGGGCATACATAGGTACAGCACCCGCACTCCAAGCAATTCATCACGCCGTACTCATCACGCGCCCTGTCATAATCCCCTTTTTCTCCAAGGATACTGAGCATGCTCGGCACCAATCCCATAGGGCATGCCTGCACGCAATGACCGCACCGTATGCAGGCACGTTCCTCCTCATGCGCCGTCAGCTTCTTTGTCAAACCGAGGATTCCGGACGAACCCTTCATCACGGGAACCTCCAGCGTAAACTGCGCAAACCCCATCATCGGGCCTCCTGCCAGCAGCTTGTCCGGCACCTCCTGAAAGCCTCCGCAATATTCTATGACATCCTGATATCTCGTGCCGATTCGCACACGGAGATTTTTGGGAGAGGCAACCGCATCTCCGGAAATTGTCGTAATGCGCTCCGTCAAAGGAATACCACGAACCACTGCGTCCGTCACCGCCGCCACAGTCCCCACGTTCTGCACCACTGCACCGACATCCATCGGCAGTCCGCCGCATGGCACGATACGCCCCGTAACAGCATAAATGAGCATTTTCTCGGCACCCTGCGGGTAACGGGTACGAAGCGAGGCTACTTGAATCCCCGTACCTTCACATGCCTTTTCCATTCTTTGGCATGCCTCCGGCTTATTGTCCTCGATACCGATATAGCAGGACTTCACGCCAAGAAGCTTTTGCAGAATCTGGATCCCCGTCACAACACGTTCTGGCTCCTCCAGCATCAGCCGTTCGTCTGCCGTCAGATATGGCTCACATTCTGCCCCATTCACGATAAGGACATCCACCGGTTTGGAAGGATTCAGCTTGACATGTGCCGGAAAGGTTGCTCCTCCCATCCCCACAATGCCGGCAGACTGAATCGCCTGCAGAATTTCCTCCTTCGGCATTTCCTCCCAATTTCTGGAAAGAGGCAGTCCGTCTGCCCATGCATCCATGCCATCGCTCTCAATAACCACCGCTTGGCAAGTCACTCTCCCAGAATGAGGAAGCATATCTATCTTTTTAACCTTTCCTGAAACCGACGCATGCACATCTGCATGCATAAATGCCTCGCTCGTTCCTATGACCTGTCCCCGCTTCACCATATCCCCCACCTTGACGACAGGCGTGCAAGGAGCGCCAATATGCTGGCTCATCGGGATAACGACCTCCGACGGAAGCGGCATCTCCTCGATTGCCTGCTCCCTTGCCAGTTTTTTCCCATCGTTTGGGTGAATGCCTCCCCAAAACTTCTTCCAAAACATAATTCTCACCTCATGAAAAATGCACGAACCTCTGCACCTGAATGTGCCGCTATCGCAAGCGCAACAACTGAAAAAGCACTATACCGCTGCTCAAATAACAGATTGCTTTCACTGAATCCATTTGCATAATGGCTATGCCAAACTCCATGCAGCAAACAAGCTACACAGTATCTATATTCTATTCTTTTGCAAAAAAACCTTCTTTACGCCTCATCCATGCTCGCTTCCATCAAGGCTTATCTTGCAAAAGCTCCACGATGACTGGCTTCATTTCCTTTTTCCTCGCCAATCGCCTGTCAAACCAGCGAACGACCGCCAAGGAGAAAAGGAATGCGGCAGCAGCCCCCCCTAGGATGCAATCATTTTCCTCTGCACCCTGCACGAGTGCCGCCTGCCAGCCAAGGAACGCCCCCATACCGGCAGAGATCAGGGGAAGCCAGAATACAACAAACGCTCCCAAAAATATATGCTCCTCCTGCACCTCGAACCGAACCCTTTGCCCTGCGGCTGCGCCCACTCTGTTCACTGCATCCACGGTTGCCTGCCGTGTCGCAGGGCATGCGCCGCAGCCTGTGCATTCCGCATGCCGTCCCACCTTGACCCGTGCCATATCGCCCTCTGCAAACAGAACAATGCCCTGTTCCTGCCTCATCTGTCATCTCTCCTTGCTTTCAAAAAACTTTTCCAAAGAATCCTCCATGCAAAAATTGTCCGCCCAAGCACTTGGGCGGACAATTCACCTTCCAAAAGCAAAACCGTATCACTTCACAAGAAAACGCTTCAGCTCTGCCAAAAGCTTCTGCAACTCGATAGGTTTTCCGACAAATCCATCCATTCCTGCTGACAGGGCCCTTTGAGCATCTTCATCAAAGACATTTGCCGTTACTGCAATGATTGGAATTTTTGACTTTTCTATATCCTCGAACTGGCGGATCATCCTCGTTGCCTGATAGCCGTCCATGTTCGGCATCTGGACATCCATCAATACAACATCGTAATAGCCCTCCGGCGAGCTTTCCAGCATATCAATGCAGGCAACGCCGTCCTCCGCATGCTCCACATAGAAACCTGCGTCCTCCAGCATTTCATAGGCAAACTCAGCATTCAAGGCATTGTCCTCTGCCAAAAGCACACGCTTCCCCTTGAAGAAAGACGGATCCGGCAGGCTCTCCTCCTCACGGACCGCAGTTTCCTCTGCCAGCCGCATAGGAAGAACGACAAAGACCTTCGTTCCCTTCTTTATTTCGCTCTCGATGCGGATAGAACCGTCCATCGCATCCACCAAATGCTTGACAATGCCCATTCCCAAGCCAGTTCCCACAATTTTGTTCTCCGTAAAGGTACGCTCGCGCGCAAAGCTTTCAAAGACATTCTTCAAAAATTCCTTGGACATGCCGATTCCATTATCTTCCACAACGATATTGCAGTTCATCCAACCCTCACGCTGCGAAGTGAATTCCCGAATCTTGACATGAATCTGTCCTCCGTTCGGCGTGTACTTGACGGAATTGCTGACGAGGTTCATCACGATTTCTCCGCACTTGGTCTTGTCCGCAAAAACATTCGGGTGCTGAACGTCAACATCCAGCTTCATCTGCAGACCCTTGTTCTTGCAGGCATCATGGAAGATGAGATCCATGGCACGGGAAAATTCATGAAGGTTCATGTTTTGCTCATCCATGAACAATTTTCCGCTTTCTATTTTTGCCATTTCAAGGACATTATTGATGAGATCCAGCAAATATTTTCCTGAGATTTGGATATTTTCCACATACCGCTCACGTTTTTCCGCATCTTCCCCATGCTTTTTCAAAAGATCAGCAAAGCCAAGAATCGCATTCATCGGCGTGCGGATATCATGGCTCATATTGAAAAGGAATTTGCTCTTTGCCTCATTTGCCTTCTCTGCCTCCTGCTTTGCCTGCTCAAGATCCCGTGCCTGCTTCTTTCGCTCAGCTTCATACGCCAGCATCTGTTCCTCACGCTGGCGAATGCTCTTTCCATTTTGCCACATCCAAAATGCACAGAAGATCCATAGCACCCAAAGGAATGCCAAGGCACTGTAAACATCCCTGTGGACTAGGAGTATGCCCTTTAAGCTCCAATGATGCATGTAAGGAAACAGCCATTTCCTGCGGTATTCCTGCAGAGTTCCGTCCTCCCGCATTTCCTGAATCACTCGATTGATCTCAGGAATCAGTGCCTTTTCCTTGATCGCGCCATATCCAAGATAGCTTACCATGAACGCAGGCCCTTCACGCAAACTGATATCCAGCCGCCTCATAACAGCATTTGCTATCGTCCTGCGGCAAAGCACATAATCCAGCTTCCCTTCATCGCAAGCCTTGAAAAGCTCATCATAGGAATGCATCTCTACCAATTCACAACCAGAAATAATGCGTACCCTGTTATCGTAGGTCGATGCGGAAATAACGCCCACACGCTTTCCCTGCAGCTGGTCTATGCCCAATGCCCTTGACTTGCCCCATACCACCATGTTTTCCTCTGCAGTCGGCACAGTCACAAGAACATCATCCGCTGCGTTCAACGGCAATATTTCCTTTCCCATGATGATATCTGCATAGCCGCCCCGCAGGGATGAAACAGCCTCCGGCCAAAGCATTAAGCGAACATCCACCCGATACCCAAGCCTTCTGCCAATCTCCATAATCGTTTCCACATCATATCCGACAGGTTCTCCATTCTTGCCCAAGTAGCTGTACGGAGCAAAATTGCAATCTGCCGAAACATGAAGTACCTTGCCTGTCTCCAGCTCTGGGCGCTGCTCCAGCACAGGTTCCGTCTGAAACATCCCTGCCGCCCTCATAGTATAGAGAATTGGGAAAATAACCAAAACCGCCGTGAACAGTATAAAGATTGTCTTTTGCACCAGTTTTTTGGATTTCATTTCTCTTCCTTCTTTGCACTGCACAATTATGGATTAAAGTAGACTGTAATTTCTGCCCCTTGATCTATCAATGTGTTCGCCGGTATGCTCTGCTTGGAAGCAAAGCCCGAACCTTGGGAATCCAATTTCAATCCATTTTCAGAGGCAAGCTGCGCCGCCTCCCGAATACTCTTCCCTGCAAAATCAGGGACAACAGCCTTGCCGCTTGGCACCTCACCCTGGTACTGCTGCTTAGGCTTCGCTTGCGGAGCTGCTTTTGCATTGTTCCCATCCAGTTCTGCCAAGACATCACTGGACGGCTCGATATGGAGATAGCGGAAAATCTGTGAAAAAATACTGCCTGCCACGGGAGCCGCTATCTGCCCTCCATAAAAAATTCCCATAGGATCGTCTATCATGACAAGCACCGTGAACCTAGGATCCTCCACAGGCGCAAATCCGCAAAAAGACGCAATATACCGGCCATCCATGTAGCCGGCACCGTCTTCACGAATCTTCTGCGCCGTTCCCGTTTTTCCTGCAATGCGGTAGCCCTTGACCGCCGCCTTCATGCCGCCGCCAGTCGAAACGACCTCCTCCAAAAGCCCCACCAAGGTCTTGTCCGTTGCGGATTCAATCGTGCGCCGCACCTCTTTTTTCTCTGTCTCGCTGTAAACCGTGCCATCCGCATTCTTGATGGACTTCACGATATACGGGCGCAAGAGCATCCCGTCATTTGCAATGGCAGACATTGCCGTTACCAGCTGGAGAGGTGTCACAGCAATCGACTGCCCAATGGACATCGTTGCAATATCCGAGTCTCCCATTTCCTTTGGATCAAACAGGATTCCCGATTCCTCGCCCGGAAGCTCTATCTCCGTCGGAACCCCAAAGCCAAACAGCTTGGCATACTCCGTCAGCTTCTGCGCGCCAATCTGCAACCCGACTTGGGCAAATCCCGTATTCAGCGAATTCTTCACCACATCCGTAAAGGTAACTGTCCCAAAGCTCTCCCCGTTCCAGTTCTGGATGCGCCGACCCGATACCATGACATAACCCGGATCGACAAAAACCTGATTAGGCGTGACAATCTTTTCCTGAAGTGCCGTTCCTGCAACCACGGACTTAAAGGTAGAACCAGGCTCATAAATAAAGGACACGGCCCGATTCTTCCACGTTTCCTGCGAATATTCCCAGAACTTGTTCGGATTGTAGCTGGGACGGGAAGCCATCGCCAAAACTTCCCCGTTCCTCGGATCCATCACAATGCAGGTAACTGCCGCTGGATTCGTTGCTGCCATCGCCTTGTCCAGCTCCTGCTCCACGATAAACTGAATCCCGCTGTCGATCGTCAGCTCAATCGTCTTGCAATAGTCCCCATGATAGGAATGCCGCTCAAAAATAGACTCTAAAATCGGACGATTCCTCTTGTCCGTATAAAGGAACTTGTCCGTGACCTCTCCCTTGATAAACTTGTCCATCGACTGCTCAATGCCGTCCAAGCCCTTGTCATCCGTCCCAACAAAGCCGAGAATGTTTGCCGCCAGCACGTCATTGGGATAAAAGCGTTTTGCCTCATCCCGAAGCCCCAAGCAATCACCATAGGACTTCTCAAGAATCAGCTTGCGCACAGCCTCAGACTCCGAGTAATCCATGCGGCGCTTGAGCCAAACAAAACCGCCACCCTTGGCAACTGCATCCAAAACGTCCTGTTCCTTCAGCCCAACCAAGGGAGCCAGCTCCGCTGCCAAGGTGTTTGCATCCTTGACATGGCTTGGATCAATGAACAGCGATTTCGTAATCGTGCTGATGGCAAGCTCCCGCCCATTGCGGTCAACAATCGCTCCTCTCGGTGACTGGAGCTTGTAATCCTCGCCAACCTGAAACCGCATTCTCTCCGACATCTGCTCCCCCTGCACCAGCTGAATCCACGCATACCGCAGGACAACAAGCACCAAAGAAACCACAAATACCAAAAAGAGCCACCTGACTCGCTTCTTCACAATCTTTCGAGCTTTTTCCATAACAAAAACCAACCCCACAACAAATAATGCGTGTCAAACAAAATTTCCATACCGCTCTATTCTACCATACATCTGCATTGCCTGCGGGATTTTTTCATCACGATTCTACCGATTGCTGTGTGCCAGCAAAGTCTGCTTCAAGCGATCCTCAATCTGCACCAGCTGCTGCTCGGCTGCCTGCCGACGTGCCTTCCCCTCCTGCTGGATGCGAAGGGTTTCCTCAATCGTTGAAATCAAGTCATCATTGACCTTCTGAACCGTCTCGATATCAACAATGCTGCGCTCATTCTCCTTTGCGGTCTCGATACTGTTTTGCTTCAAAAGCTCCGCATTTTTGCGCAGGAGGTCATTGGTCGTATCGTTGACAGCCCTCTGCATCTGAAGCACCTGCTGCTGCCGCTGAAGCCCAAGCGCAATGACCATCTGGTTCTTCCAAAGCGGAATCGTATTGTAGATCGCCGTCTGCACCCTGTCTACCAGCACCTTGTCATTATTCTGGATCAACCGAATCTGCGGCGCTGTCTGAATCGCTATCGTCTTGCTGATTTTGAGGTCATGTACCTTTTTCTCAAAGCGATCCACATTATTCTCGAAATCGCTGACGACCTGCACCGCCATAGGATCGGAGGATGCGGCTGCCTGCTGACGGAGCTTCGGCAGTGTCACAGTCTTCATCTCCTCCAGCTTTTCCTCTCCTGCACGGATATAGAGCTGCAATGCCTTGAAATATTCCAAATTCTTTTGGTAAAGCCCATCGAACATGACGACATCCTTCATCATGCGCATCTTGGCGTTTTCCAGCTCCTTCTCAATGCGGTCCACCTGCGTAGAAAGCTTCGTATAGCCCTCCATCATGTTCTGCGTCTTCTCCACGAGCGAGCCAATCACCGGCAGCTTGCTCAAAAAGCCTTTTTCCTCCGCCGGCGTAAATCCCTTGACCTTCGTGACAAGCTCACCCAAAAGCTCTCCCACAGGGCCGCTGTCCTTCGTGCGTACCGAGGAAAGGATGCTGTTGGAAAAGGTAGCGATTTCCTTTTGGGCATTTGCCCCGTAGGAAAGCCCCGTCGTGGAATCCATCAGGTTGATTCCTTCCTTGATTTTCTCCACCTGCTGCCGTTCCTCTGGGGAAAGCGTTTCCACCTGCCTCGTAACCTTCTCCACCTCAGCCTCGGGAGAAATCTCCACCACAGCCGTCTCCGCAGCAGTTTCCTGCTGGTGCTGCTTCATCAAATCTTCCAAATTGATCTCTGCCATTATCTTCACTCCTGCCTAATCTATGTTTTCTCTACTTTTTCAAGTAATAATCCAAATAAAAATCATCCATTTTCATGACAAGATACCGCAAGCCTTCTATGAACCCGATAAAACCGGGAATCGTCGTCCAAAAAAATATGCAGTACAAAACGCCAACTGCCGTGCGTCCCTGATAAAACTTATGCGCCCCGAAAGAGCCAAGGAAAATGGCAAGCACGGACTGCAAAATCTTCGTAAACAGGACATCTCCCCATACGTCCTTTGGAATCACGCTGCCGCCATTTTCCAGCTTGGAAACCACATTCCTTTTTTTGGGTGGGTACGGCTGATTGGGACGCGCGCTCTCCAGCATGGAACTTAACTGCTCATCTCCCAGTCTTCCGCCTGCATGAGAAACCTCCTCCACGGACGGCTTGATTCCATCGGCATCCATCGTCTGCTCCACGACCTTGAGCTCTGCGTTCAAGTCAAGGAACTGATCCTGCAAAATATGCTCGAACTGCTCCTCGTATGCTTCATCAAAGCCGAAAAGCGTGGTCTTTACCTTCGCCTTCATCTCTGCCGTTGCTGACGTTTCCAGTCCCGTCTTTTCCAGCTCTTGGTACTTTCTCGTCAGCAGCACGGCACGATCTTGGTAATAATCGACAAACTTCTGCGCAAGGGGAAGCTTTTCCGGGTGCTTCTCCAAATATTGCAGCATATTCCCCGAAATCTCCTGCATCTTCCCGATTTGCTGCACGACCTCCTTGTCCTGAATCGACTTGGCTGCAGCCTCAAGCTCCGCATAATCCGTCACAGCCTTGCGGTAGCTTTCCTGCAAGAGATCTGCCCGTTCCTGATCCAGTGCCTCAGAAGCCGAAAAGTCCAAGTTCTTGGATATCGGCGACTGCTTGCCCCGCAACTCTGCCACTCCCTTGACCCCTGCAAGAATTCCAAGCAAAATCCCAAGAGCCGGCAAAGGCAGCCCGCCAGCCAAAAAACCGGCCAAACCATATACCAAAAACACAACACCTGCAACTAAATATTTCATCTGCGAACCTCAGCCTCCATCCTTGCCCGCAGCATATCGCCAACACTTTCAAACACTTGGCTTGCCGCAGGCTTCACCGCATCATTTCCTCGTGCTACCGCAAAGCCATGAAACCGCTCTATCATCGAAAGGTCATTGCGGTCGTCTCCAATCACGCAAATTTCCTCGTCCTGCCAGCCCATTTGCTCCAGCAAGCGGGCAACTCCCGTCCCCTTGTCATTTCCTGTCATGCAAATATCCACAAATGTCCGATTTGCCACGGCAGACAACTCTCCCGCAAATGCTCGGCCGACTTCCCTTGCGCAACGTGCCGCACGCTCCATGCTCTCTGTATCCAAGCAGACCTGCATGACCTCTGCAAGCTGCTCCGTTTCCTCCTCTGAAATCACCTTGGCACCCTTCTTGATCCATTCCTGCGCAAAGGGATTCTCAAAATCTCGCACTTGGATGCAATTTCTCTTTCCAAGCATAATCCCGATATAAGGGCGCTTGGCAATCTCTGGGTGAGCGCAAAGCCTCCGAAAAAGCGCATTTCCCATAGATACGCCGTACAATTCCTTCCCTTCGCCATCATAGACCGCCGCTCCGTTAAGCGCCACGCAGAAATCCAGCCTTATGCCAAAGGCGCTTGCCCCTTCCAACGCCATATCGAAATTCCTGCCCGTTGCCAAGCCAAACTTGTTCCCGGCTGCCTGCCAAGCACGAATACTCTCCTGATCTTCCTTCGTAATCCCATCCGCTTTCGTGTACAGCGTCCCGTCAAAATCACTTGCCGCAATTTTCATAACTTCCTCCATAGCACTAAAACCTACCACTTATTGATTCGACACAAAAAGGCAACATTCCTTTTTTCTTTTAGAAACTTTTGCAAAGGATCAAATTTCACATGATTGTAATCTTATCAGATTTCTAAAGGCAATTTACGCACAAATATGGACTTGACGGACACCTGTTGCGATAAGTACAAAACACTGCATACGACAAAAAGAGGCTACTTGGCGATGAGTAGCCTCTTTTTTAAGCCTTGGAATTATAACGCCATTGTTCAAGAAAATGCTATAAGCATTTTCCCTCCAATTTGCGTTTCAACGAAGCGAAAGT
>CALELM010000046.1 GCA_937902665.1 uncultured Selenomonadaceae bacterium | reverse complement strand
TGTATTCTTCTCCTTCGTCATGCACATCCGGCAAAGCCCCCTGCGACTGAACGGCATCTACCTTGAATCCACCGCCCCGGAACCTGCGGGCCAACTTCGTCTTCTGCTTGTGAATCTGGCGTTCCAGCTTCTCAACCACCAAGTCGATGGAGGTATACATATCCATCGTGGCTTCCTCTCCACGCAACAAAATACCGCCCTGAACAGGAACCGTCACCTCAACGATATGCCTTCCCTTGGATACGGTCAGAAGTACCGTAATCTCGCCGACTTTCTCAAAATACTTCGTGACCTTGCCAACGCGCTTTTCAACGTACTCCCGAAGCGAAGGAGTGATTTCAATGTTTTTCCCTCTTACAGTGAATGTTGCCATGCGACATATCCCCTTTCCTCAAGTTACTGTGCTTATAGTTAAAATATTCTGCACAGAAAGGAAAAAACCTCTTTTCAAGAAAAAAAATTAACAAAAAACAAGCAAAAGTTTTTGCAGGGAAAATCTCCCGTCATACCCACCATGCGACTCTGCACGTCCCCTTACTTGCTGTAGACCTCTCGCCTATGCCCCAGCTCGACAACCAGCACCGTAACCGTTTCATCTTGTATCTCTGCGAGGATCCTATACTCGCCGACACGATACCGCCATTTTCCCGCATGATTTGCTGTTAATGCCTTTCCGTGCTGACGGGGATCCGATGCCCCATCAACATTTTTTTCCAGCCAAGAAATCAACAGGAAAGCTATATGCTTATCCAGCTTCCTAAGCTGCTTTTTGGCAAAACCAGAAAACCGCACATGGTATTTTTTCATAGCAATCCCAATTCCTCTTTCACTTCATCTATCGAATAAGTAACAGGATCCTTTTCGTACTCAGCATAAGCTTTTTCAAATGCCTTCAAGTCATACTCGTTCTCAATTTTTTCAAGAACGGAACGACGCACTAATTCAGATAGACTGATACCATAAAAAGCTGCGTAATTTTTAAATAAAGCTGTCTCCTCCGGAGTAAGCCTAAGTGATATTGCCATCCTAAAATCCCCCTTCTGTAAGCGCAACTGCCATCACCCAAGTCTATGTATAACAATCGTAATACACAGGTTTGGAAATGTCAACCTTAAAACGGAAGGAAGGTCATGAAAAAAACAGTCCCACCTGCCATGCAGGTGGGACTGGATTCTCTTCAGCAAATCTAAATTATGCCGTCTTGACAACGTTAGCTGCCTGCGGACCGCGAGCTCCCTCAACGATGTCGAATTCAACGCCCTGACCTTCCGTCAAAGTCTTGAAACCTTCATCCTGAATTGCAGAGAAATGCACGAACACGTCATCCCCGTCTGCTCTCTCAATGAAGCCATAACCCTTTTCAGCGCTGAACCATTTAACCTTACCTACCATTTTGATACTCCTCCTAGAAACAAATAAACCTGACTGCCCTTATGGCAACCACGCTTACTATTATATAAGTCACAGTCATGCCTGTCAACCTGTCAAGCATGTGATTCGCCAAGAAGGAATATCCGCACACAAAAAAGAGCCCGAAAAACGGGCTCCCTGCAAGCATATCGATCATGAAATCCTTACTGCTCTGCTCTCTTCTTGTTGAAGCAATCCCTGCAATAGACTGGGCGATCGTTCTTTGGTTCAAAAGGAACCTCCGTCTCCTTGCCGCACTCTGCACAAATTACCTTGTACATCTGGCGCTGCTCCCCACCATCGTTGCGGCTGCGGCGGCGCTTGTCGCGGCAATCGCGGCAGCGAGCTGGCTCGTTCTCAAAGCCCTTCTCCGCATAGAACTCCTGCTCTCCTGCAGTAAAGATAAAATCTTTTCCGCATTCCTTGCATACCAACGTTTTGTCTTCAAATGCCATGAAAAAAATCCCCTTTGACTAGATACTAGATGTCCCTGCCCTTTGCTTCCTTGAACTCAACGAAAAGATACAAATCAACCAAGTAATAGGATATCCAAGAAACAGTATATCGTACCGCCCATAAAAAAGCAAGCAATTTCTATATCATCAAAATAATCTAACTATTAGCACAGACCAAGGCACAAGAGAAGCCCTAGCCCCTGCAATATGCCTGCCAGATTTCCCGATAGCGTTCCTCCAAATCTGCCATATAGCCCTTGCTGTCCATCAAGCGGGAGTGCTGCAAATGATTCCGCAATCCCTTTCGGTAATCTTGGACGAGCTTTGCGTTCGTTGCCAGCCGTACCATTCGCTTGGAATACTCGCTCGGGCTGTCCGCCACAAGCTCCTCCAATCCGGCATTTGCCAATATGCTGGCACCAAAGCGGGAGCCATGCGAGGAACCACGCATCGTCACGACAGGAACTCCCATAAAAAGAGCCTCGCAGGTCGTAAGCCCGCCATTGTACGGTGCCGTATCCAAGGCAATGTCGATTTCCCGATACTGCTCCAAATAATCAGGGCTGTAGGGACGAAGGTCTACGCGTGCCATCGGCAATCCTGCTTTCCGAAGCCGGTCTCTCACAATCTGCAGCCCCGACGGAACACTGCAGATCTTGTTCTTGATGACAAGCTTCGAGTCCTGCACCTGTTCCATAACACTTCTCCACAACCTGAGCATCTCATCCGTGACCTTGGAAAAATTATTGAAGCAGCCAAAAGTCACAACCCCCGTCTCCACGCAGGGAGCCATTTCCGAGGTTGCCGGCATCTCACGCAAAACTTCCGGTGCGTAGCACAAATGGCATCCGGAAAGTCGCAGGATTTTCTCCGTAAACCCTGCCTGAACCCCCTTCGGCATGCAAATCTCATCTGACAGGACATAATCCACCACGGAAAGCCCTGTCGTATTCGTATAGCCTATCCCCGAAACCTGCACAGGAGCAGGCCGATACACCATGATATCCAAACAGTTATCCTGAGAATGACCTGACAAGTCCACCAAGATATCAATCTGATCCTCAAAGATCATGCGAGCCGCAGCCCTTGGAGACCTCCCTCGAATATCCCGCCACGCTACTGGAAAACGCTGGAGCTGCTGCGTAACCATATCCTTGTTTCCACGGGAATAGCAATAAACAGAAAACTCCTTGTCATTAAAATCCCGCAGAAAGGGGGCAACAAAATTCGCTACCGCATGCGTACGGAAATCAGGGGAAATATACCCGACACGCAGCCGCTTGTCAGGATGCCTTGGCGTGTTTTCATGCACATAGGGCTTGATGCCCTTCCATATTTTTGCATAGTGCATTGCTTCCATCTTGGAGCGTTCCAAAGGAAGCAAACGGTAGTTCAAAAGGAACAGGTACTTGCTGTAAAGAGCGGCTGCCTGTTCTGTCTTTTCTGCATAGGACGATGCCTTCTTCATGGCAATCGCCGCTTCCTTGGGATCCCCTGCCAAGTAAAAGGAATCCGCCATCCAGCCATTTGCAAGCAAAAGCATTCGCTTGCAGATCTTTTCCTCTGCCTCCATGTTCGTCCGCAGATCCTTCTCGTCCTCCATTATGCCAAGGGCACGGCTGCGAACGTCCAGCTCCCTGCGCAGGCGCTCGATATGCTCCAATCGCTCCTGCACAGATGCCACAGCTTCCTTAAACAAGGAAATGGCTTCCTGCATGTGAAACCTTTGTCCCGCAACCCCTGCCAGCACCAGCTTGGACAACAGATGATGCGGATTCAGATCCAGCGCATCATGGGCCAGCATGTCCGCTTCCTCAAGATTCCCTGCATAAAGCGCCGCCTCTGCCATCAGTGCAGGCCCATCTGCCAGCAAAGGATTCAGTTCATAAATTTCCCTTGCACAGCTCCTCATGCCGCTCGAATCCCCATCCAAGGCAAAATCCGCAGCCAAAAGCAGCCAATTCAAACGTTCGTCCATCATCATCTATCCTCTTCACATCTATTTTCATCCAACAGCCCCAGAAGTGCATCCCGTTCCTCGCCATCCTTGCACTCACTCACTGCCAACTGCACAATTTTTTCCGTTTCACGCCTTCTCCCGTCCGAGAAAGAAAGCAAATTCCGATAAAATTCCACTGGAAAGAACACTGCCTGCTTCGCAAATGCCGCAACATAGTCCGGAAACAGCCCCATTTCATCGAACAGTCTCCAAAAAGCGGCACAATTTCCTGCCGGTTCCACAGAATACTCAATTCTATGGAGCAAGCGGCTCAACCTGCACCTCTGTTCCTTGGAAAACACGGATTTCAAAAGAGCAATCTCCGGCATGGAGCGAGCTGCCATGACCAAATAAAACTCCGTCTCCATATCCCCATGCATATTGCTGAAACCTGCCTGCTCCAGCCGCTCCAAAAGATCCCTGTCACCCGCCCGCTTCTGCGGACGCATCCTCACGTCCTTGTAAAAGCTTGCGCACAAGAGGCGCTCAAACTCCGATGCCGTATACAATCTGGAGGCTATATGATAGAAATGCCCCTCCATCAGGCTTTTCAGCACCGACCAGTGCCGAATATTGCGAAAGCTCGTCAGCCATGCTCCCGTTTCCTTCAGGAACATGCCAAAGCCTGCCGCAATATCCTGCGGATTTCCAGCCTGCTCCAAGGTCATATCTGAAATAATATAGTCAAAATAGTATCGTGCAAAGGGAAGCGGCTTCTCATAAATATCCAAGAAATCCCACTGTATTCCCAAATTTTGGTAACAGTCCCTCTCCGCAATCTCTGAATCATGCACCACGGAATGAATTTCTGCCGCTGGATACATCTGCCGAAGCTTCGGCAGGTAATCGCAGCTCTCCACAACCAAAATTCGATACGGCAAATCCCCTGCCGCCAAAAAGCCAAGAAGCTCCGGCTCGATTTTTTCCACTGTCACACCTCCGGATGCAGTTCTGCCCCGTACTCTTTGACAAAGACCTTCTGATATCTCTTGTATTCTGCCGCCAACGGCTTTTCCTTCGGGCAGTGAATGCACCAAAAACGCTCCGACTGGTTCGGAACGACCACACGGTACCCCCTGCGCTGCATCTCCTTGCAAGCGGACGTATCGTACAGATGCCAGCCTGTAAACAAGTCTTCACGCCACCGAATATCATACTGCGTGGCGATAAAAAGGCCGTCCACAGCCTCTACCTCCATGAAGGCTCCCTCCGGCTGCATGCACATGGAATCCACGACACTTTCCGGCTCGCAGGCATGAAGTACCCGTCCATAAGTTCTCATTCCATCCCACCAAACGCCTGACCTTGGAAGGCACCTGCACCCAATGACACCCACGGCACCGATCGAAGCATCCGCAAAAAGCCGCAACAAATCCCGCACAAGCTCCTTGTTAACAACCAATGTGTCCTGATGAAGATAGACCTTGTATTTCGCATCCGACTGATTCATGGCCTCATTGTAGCCGGCACACATGGAAGAAGCGCCCCGCACGGGAAGATATTCCGCCCTCATCCCCTCCGGCATGCAAAGGGATTTTAGGTATAACAGAGACTCCTCGTACCACGCCTCGTCATTCACGCAGGCAATAAAGCAGATCTTGCGCTCATCCATTCCCCGATGCCATCCTTTCTGTCCAAGCACTGCCTTTTATTATAACGCCATTGTTCAAGAAAATGCAATCCGCATTTTCCCTCCAATTCGCGTTTCAACGAAGCGGGAGATATGCTTCGCCGCTTGTTGAAATTTGGCTTCCCACTTACAGCAAGCTGTTGAAGGAGGGGGCATCTTTCGCTTCGTTTTAACGCAATCCTTCTAGGAGATACAACGCTGTCCCTTTCAATTCGAATGGGCGAAAACGCAAAAAGACTTCAAGCATACTCCAAATACTCCATCATCTCCCGATATGCCTTCACAATGTCCTCCGGCTCAACCAGCCGAATACAGTGCGGCATCATCGTGCAGCACCCGCCCAGCACAGCAGTTTCATTGCAGGGAGGAAGTGCCTTGGTCGGACGAAGTATGATAGACGGTGTCTTCCACGGGAAGAACCTCTCGTAGCTGCTGTAGACAGCTGGCTCGTCCATCTTGTCTTCTGCCTCTGCCAGCAGCTCGATCACAGGAATCTCGCAGGCTGCCGCCATAGCAACCAGATCATTCTCATTTCCAATATAAAGCATTGCTTTGGAAAGAACAGCTGCCAAGATGGGCAGCCTTGTCTGCCCTATCAGGTTGATAACAGAGCCTCTCGGCATTTGGCGAAGGAAGAACTGCCCCTCCAGATCAAGCTCTGCGCCGCCCAGAAGCACGAACTGCATACCAGTCTCCGCTATTTTTTGGAATGCCTTCAGGTATTTATCCACGGGATACTTGCAGCTTGCCTGAGAAGCGCCGATCCCCACGGCAATAAACGGTCTCCCATAAAGGTGATTGCTCAAAAAACGTTCTACCTTTTCTTGGACATGCGCTGCCGTCCACAGCTCCAGCTCATCATGCGCAATCTTCATTCCTGCCCTTTGAAGCAAATAGTATCCACGGGCAGTTTCATGAATGACATCAGCCGGTGCCTCCAGCACCTCCGTCAAAAAGACATCGAGATTCCTGTTCAGGCTCGATTTTTGGCTCAGTTCCACGCTTGCAAAACCAATGCGTTCCCTCGCGCCGCTCAAATAGGCAAGCAGGATTGTCCCAACAGAGGAATCCCCCCATTTCGGAAGCAGGCACAAATCATAGTTCCTGTTCCAAAGATATTTTTGGCAAAAATGATACACAAAGCGAAACATTTCCTGAAATGCCATATTCCTCTTGAGGGAAAAACTATGCATCTCGTCAATGTAGGGACACTGCTCCATCAAAGAAGCAGAATTCTCATCTGTGACCAGTACAATGCATGCCTGAGGTTTGTTCTGCCGAAGCTCACGCAAAAATCCCGTAGTCAGCACTGCCCCCGTGAGCCCATCCAATCGAATGACCAGAATACACTCCCTTTTCGTGCGGTCCAGTACCCGATACCCCAACCGCTTGAACACAGGCTCCATATACTCTAAAAACCTCACCTCGTCAAACGATCGTCCCATCAGCGTTTGGCTGAGATATTTCTCGCAACTGCGCATCAAATCACTGCCATGATCCATTTTCTTTCATCGCATCCTTCCATCAGTTTTCCTACAGCCATTTTACCCCATGTGCATGAAATTTTCTATCCATCCGAAAATATTTCGTCATCGCAACGCGCAAATGCTTTCCCAGCTCTCCCAAAATTCCGTCACAGATCCTCGAAAAACTCCACGCCACAAAGCTGCCAGCCGCCATCTCCTGCCAAAAGGTACTGCCTGCCGTCCACAAAGTCGATATCCTCCTGATATCCCTTTCGTTCAAGATACGGCTTCAGATCATCATAGATATCCAAGAAAAAAATATGCACCGCATTTTCCTGCTCGCTCATCCACCGCAAAAGAGATCCTACATCCAAGCTTCCTTCCGCTCCTACTATATTGCGGCAAAGATCCTTTTCGTTCAGGCGGAACCGTTCCTTCAACTGTTGCTCCATGCCTGCATCCCCATAAAATATCCTGCGCTTTCCTGCCGCAAAATCCAGTTGGCGGCACAGCGTCTGCTTTCTCGCCTCAAAGGAATCTACCATACCTTGAAACAGCCGTTCTGCCAGCTTCCCATTCCACCAAGGCGTTTTGGTAAAATAATGCAGGAACAGCTTTACATATTCATCCATGACAAAAACATCTGCTGCCTTGCCTGCGTAGTGATAAATATGCTGTTCTGCCCTTCCTGTCCCTCGGTAACGCTCCGACACGACAAAATCGTTGAATTCCCTCCCAAGCAGACGGGCATCCCTCGCAAAAAAGAAATTCAGGATATCCTGATCGTAGCAGAAGCACTGCGGATTCTCCTGCAAGAGCCTTACGCCATCTTGCAAAATATTCTCCGCTTTTCGGAATTCGTTCATATCGAGCAGGAGTACCCCTGCATTGAAATACTTGTCCGCAGGCACCATGCCGGAATCCACAAGATACTGCTGGGCAGGACACCCAAGGGTTGCCTCCCGCTCCGAAACAACCGCCAAGGGCGCACCCTGCAAGGGCTGTTCCCACAGCTCCCGAATATTTAAGTTCACAACCGTATCTGCATCCAAGTAGATCAATCTCTCGATCTCCTTCGGCAAAAGCATGCCCGCCATCAACCGGTAAACAGTCGCCGGACTGAACCTTGATTCCGAAAAGCCCGCAATCTCCCGTTCCAAAAATTCTATCTGCCTTGGTGCGAGGCTTTGCACAGGATAAAAACGAAGCTCTGCTCCATGCTCCTTTGCCAGCTTCTCAAACAAAAGGCGATTCTCCTCCGTCAACGTATCGTCATGCAGCAGATGAAGCATCACCTCAGCGTCCGTATTCAACAGCAAGGAACACATGCTCGTCCCTGCAAACTTGCTGTACGTCCCCTTTCGATCGCATAACGCATAGCAAACATGAATCATTCTCTCACTCCCCACAGCTTCACAAGGTCGCCCTCAGCTTCCGTATTTCCTCCATCATGTTCTCGTATTCCTCGGACAACGCACCGCCAACACACAAGCTGAACATATGAAATACATCGTACTCTTTGATAAACGAATCCATCGCAGGAATACACTGCTTCCATGAGGAAAGAATCCTTTTTTCCTGCAAGCATTCCTGCATCAAACGATACCACTCCAAACGGCTCAGCAGGCAAATATCCGCCCTCTGCCCCTCCTGCGCCCCATGCCTTCGATAACCGCTCAGTGACTCCTTGAAGATTGCCGCATCACCTTTTCCCAAAAGCTCCAGCCACATAGCAACATCTGAAATCACGACATAGCCCTTGCACCCCGCATGCCAGTAATGGTTCTGCAAATCCCTTCTGCGGAACAATACGGCGGATGGCTCCCCTATCACATTGACTGCCATGCCAAGCATCTTTGCGCCAAGCTCCTCACCCGCAAAGGACTGACATTCACCGGCAATCGCAATTTCCGGAAAAATTTTGGAACAATCCATCACCATTCCTCGCCCATCGATCACGGCACGCTGGGAAGCAACCAAGGAAACCTGCGGATTGTCACGGAGAATTGCCGCCATCCTGCGAACCTTGCCCGGAAAAAGAATGTCGTCATGCATCAGCCATTGCAGGTACTCTCCTCTTGCCATCTTCTCAAAAACAGCAAAATTCTCTTCCTTGCTCCTTGCAGACGGATTCCGAAGATAGCGGACTCTGGCATCTCCCTCGTATGACTTCATCAGCTCCGCCGTTTCCTCGTTAGTGCTGTTGTCTGCTACGAGGATCTCCAGATTGGGATAATCCTGTATGGCGGCACTACGCATCGTCCTTTCAAAGACTTCCGGCAAGTTATAGGTCGGTATCATAATGCTGACCAATGGCTGCTCAGCAACCTGTACCATATTCATCTGCCGAAGGATCTTCTCCCTCCTGCTGTCCCGCAAAGCCTGCCAAAGTTCCTGCTCATCCTCCGGAAAGTTCTCCAGCTCCTGCGGCAGGAGCGACCACTCCTTCGTCCCTGCCAAATAAAAAATCAACCGTTCCAGTCTCTGCAATTCATCATACAGAGCCTTGGTCACGGGATCCCAATCCTCTGTCAAGCGGACAGCAGACACATTCCTGTTCAGCAAGGCATTGCAGGCAGTGTATGCCTCCAACAGCAGCTGCAGGTTCGAGCCGTCCAAGCAAGCATCCAGCTCCTCATAGATTGCTTGCAAAAAAACGCAGCTCTCCCGTTCCTGTCTTGCGTGAAACTCCCCATACGCTTCCAAAAGCTCCTGCTCCTGCGAGCCAAAAGTCAATGCCTGCTGAAAAAAAAGTTCCTCCAAGCCGTAGCGGCCGGCCTCCTCTGCCTGCCGAGCCATCTGCCGCCAATCTGTTTTCATTCCCTCATCATCCATTTTCCTGTCTCGCTTTCCATGCCTTCCAGCTAAGTTCCTTCATGGAGGAAGAATTGCCGGCATGCTCCATATAGTATCGCTCATCCTCGGGAAGATTCCCATAGTCATAATACCACGGCAGATGCCTTGCCCGACAGTCTCCTGCCACCCTTGCCGCAGGTCCTCGCAGGTAATGCCTTGCATTTCGATAAAGTGCCATCGTCGTATCTACGTCCGCAAAAAAGACCTCCTGTTCCAAAGGAATCTTATAGTGCTTCGACTCAATTTTTTTCGTGGCTTCCCGATCAAAATAGGTCACGTCCTCATAGAACAGCCCATTCCCTACCTTTTGCAGATACGGATAACGCTTTAAAATTTCCAAAAACTTTCGCAGAAAATCCTTAGGGCATGCATCACCCGGCACAACATCCGAATCCGTATAGACGTATGGTCCCTGAATATCCAACTGATCCAGAATACCGCTTTCCCAAATTGCCCGATGCCCAAGATTTTCCAGCAAAACCACATTGATTCCCAGCTTTTGAATTTCCTCATAATAGCGCAAAAGCGGAGCGTATGTGGATGCATTATCCAAAATAATGATGTACCGATAACCTGCTTCCACAAGCCAGCAAACAAGCTCCTGCAAGCATGCCAAACGATCCCTTGAATTGATAAAAATAGGTATCTCACGATAGGCTGTTTTTGCATGCTCCAAAGACAAGCTTCTCTGCCACTGCCTCTGCTCTCTCTGCTGAAAGAGCCTTCTGTTCTGCATCGCCAGTACATCCTTTGGAAAAGCGTTTAGGTACTTCTCCAAATAGTCCTTGGCGGTCTCCTCCTTGCCCAGAAGGTCGTATGCCCACGCCAAATAAAATGCATAGCACGGAAACCATGCCGAACCAGCCAAGACCTCCTCATCCATTTGTGAAAGATAGTAACGGGCCAGCCTTCCATTCCCTTTTTGCAGATAATCCAAGGCAGCTAACAAAAAAACCTTCACCCGCTCCGAAAAAAATTTCCCCGCATCCAAAGCCTCCAGAGAAGGATCTTCCAAAACCATCTCAAACGCCGCCAGCATGCAAGCAGCACGTCCTTCAATATCATAGTTTTTCTCTGCCAGCTCATACGCCTGCCTCAAATCCTCCAGCGCCAGTTTCTCCATCCTTCTCCCTCCTCTGTATTGCTTTCCGCCCACCACGCCCGAACAACGCAATTTTCACTTGTCACAAAAGATATGTTAAGCACCCCACTCACCATCTCTTACCGCTTAATAAAAATGCAGCTTCCCTTCATGATGGATACCATCTCCGTCATCATTCCAATGCGGTTGATCTCCTCGCTGTATGGTCCCTCCATCACAGGACTCTTCCGTGCCACGATTTCTGCAATCCTCGAACAGACCTCATAAGCCGTCAGCTCCGTATCAACATATCCCGGAAAAAGATTTATATTCAATGATGTTTCCATATCTTCGATAATATAAATTCCACCACTCGGCAGACAATCAAACAACGTAAACAATGCCAAAATCTGATGGCTTGTGACATGCGACGCATCATCCACAATGATATCCGGATGAATCTCCCTCAAAGCTGCTACCTCATCCGGCTTTGACAAATCCCTTTGCAGGACATGAATCCGCTCCCCATCGAATTGCTTGCAGAAGTCCATGATATCCACGCCATAAATCTCACCTTGCGGATAGTATTCCTTCCACATCTGCAAGCTGCTTCCCATGAACACTCCAAGTTCCAGCAAACGAATCTGTTTCGTCCGATAACGTTCCAAAAAAAGCTCATATTTCTTTAAATAGTTGTGGTCCAAGCTGCACTTGTCCGTACGATATCTAATTCCGACACAATCCAGATGGGATTCATCTCGAAAAAAGCCATACTTTCCCATATCCCCTGTCAGCATTCTTTCCCCTGCCGGCACATAGTACAGGCATTGCGATTCCGCAGGGAGAATACACCCGTTGGACGGCACTTCCAAAAGCATGGCAACATACTCGCCTGCTTCGTCCTCTGCACACAAAAGCCCCATCGCACCGCTGAAAATACGTTCCAAATCCTTTGCATCAAAACGCCAGCAGTCCTCGTACCATGCCAGCTTATGCTTCGTGGAGATATCCTTTGGGGTACGGGCAATCACCAAGATTTTTGCAGCAGGGGTGCATATTCTGCCCAGCTTCCGAACCCCATCCACAATATTTCTCGTTGTTTCCATACCGCTCAAAACCACAAGAAAATCGTACCGCACCCCGCCAACGGCTTCCTGCACATCCGTCAGATCCAAATAAGACTCCATATGCAAATGACTGAACAAAACTAAATTGTGGCAATTCTTTGCCCCCAGACGCAACAACCTCCTGTTCATCTCCGCCGGAAACGACTCATTGCCTAAGCAATATTCGCCTCCAATCACCAAACAATCCTTCCCTGCAATATCCTCCCTGCGAAACATTCCCTGCTCCCACAGGCAGTTAACAAAAGCTTCGTCATAGTTTTCCATGCACTTTTCCCCTCATGCCATTTCACTAGTCCCGTCACTCACATTCCACGAACAATCGTCTTACTTCGTTCCTACACATTTTCTGTATTCCACTTTTTCGGTATTTCTTCAAAAGAATCCTACCCACCTGTAATTTTTAAGCGGATCTTCCGATTTGTTTCCTGCCTCCTTTGACAAGGTAGACGAAGAATTTGCATGCTTCATGTAATATGCTTCATCTTCAGGAAGATGATCGTAGTCATAATACCACGGCAAATGCCTTGCCATCCTCCTGCCTGTTGTTCGTGCTGCAACATATAAAGAATAGTGACGCATGTTTTGGTAAAGCGCAAACGTGGTATCTACAGGAGCGAATACCAGCCCATCCTCCATCGGAAAGCGATAGAATTGCTTTTCCCATGCCTGCTTGCGCCCTGCATCATAGTAAGTAATATCGTCTATTCTCAGTCCCAGTCCTACCTTGTCTAAATACGGATGCTGTTTCAATATGCCAACCATATCCCTAAGAATTTCCTTTGGGCAATCCTCCACGGGCAAAACATCTGAATCCGTATAAACGTATGGCGTATGAATCTGCATCTGCTCCAAAATGCCGGAATCCCATAGCGCAGTATGACCTAAATTCTCATGGAAACGAATGCACCTGACCTGCGGCAGAGCGCAAATCTCATCATAGTAGCGAAGCAAAGGCGGATAGGTCGAGGCATTGTCCAGCAAAATAATATTCGCATACCTTGCCTCCAAGAGCCAGTCCACCAGCTTGCGGAGACATTCCACTCGATCTCTTGAGTTGATAAAAATTGGAATCGAGCGATAATCCTCTGGCTGGAAGCGAAGTATGTTCTCTTGCGGAAAAAAGTGCCTTGCTTTCATATTTTCCTGCACAGCATGCAAGTTTTCCCTCGCTTCCCTAAAGTTTTCCTTCAGCTTCAAAGCTTCCTGATATGCTGAAACCGCCTCTTGTCTCTTGCCCCATCCGGCATAAGCGTTTCCCAAGTAAAACCATATATTTTCATCGTCTCTTAACCTATGCTCAATCCATGCCCTGCAATACCGTTCCGCACTCTCATACCGTGAAAGTGCCACAGTCACCGGAATAATCAATTTTCCATAAATAAACGAAACATTCCCCAGATAGGATTCACATATATCATACCAGTCATTAAGCATGGTATATGCCCTTTCCGGATTTCCTGCCTGCAGCAATCGCAGGGACTCTATAGGCAATGCCTCCAAGCAGTTCCTCAAATCCTCCAGAATTTCTTTTTTCCTCAAGCCATCTGCCCGTAAAATTTCTTTTTTATTTTCATGCAAAAAATCTGCCAGTTCCGTAATGTAGCCTGCCAACCCATTCACCTCCCAATCACTCTGTACTATCTGCACAAGCTTTTCATTCCCATAAAAAAATGAATCAACGAAGCGACTTCAACAGCATGAAATTGGTTTCCTTCATCTGTGCCGCAAACTGCATTGCCTTTTCCTTGTCGCCAAGCTCTGCCAGAACAAGCGCCATGTTTCGCAACGTGCCATCCCCTGCATCCAGCTTCAAGGAAGCCGTCAGCAGTACCTTTGCGCTCCTTGCATCGCCTTGGAAATAAAAAGCACCCGCAAACTGATTCAAAAGACGAATCTTATCCTTTACTGGAAGATCCATGGAAAGAATCTGATCTGCCTTTGCCTGTGCAGCGCAACCATTCTTTTCTTCTGGTTGGCATGCTTCTTCCTCTGTGCATGCTTCTTTTTTCTCCGCAGGAGCAACCTTTTCCGCAGGGACTTCGCCCTCCCGCTCCTTCGATGCAGCAAGCTTTTGCTTCAATGCCGTCAGGATTGCCTTGGCACTCTTTCCGTCAGCACCATCCTCCGCTGACAGGACGAACTCTGCAAGTGATGGATAATTCTTTCTTGCAGCCTCCTTGTCCCTGCGCAGGAACGCAAGAGAGCAATCCCTGATTTCTTCCTGCTGCGTACCACTGAGCTGTTCCTTTGCATTCTTTACCACCATATCAAGCACAGCAAGACCATCCTCACTCCGATTGCACAGCGTGCAGATCTTTGCAAGCAAAAGCAACGTTTGGATATCTCCCGGCATAGCACCAAGGGCATCATCTATCCATTTAGACGCTCTTCCATAATCTCCCTGCATAAAATAACAATACGCAGTACGATAAAAGAATTCCGGCTTCATCACCTCCTGCTGCAAAACATCCGGCATATAGTTCAATGCCTCTGTATACAGCTGCCTGTCCATCACTGCCAATACCTTCTTCTCTGCAAAGGTATATCCCGGATACATATCATCTGTAATCTCAATTTCCATTTCAAAAGCCTCCATTCAAGCGACAATTATCATACGATAACTTTTCAATCAATACTTTTCACATTTACGTTCAACTTTTACATTCGACAGCAACGGAAAAATTCCTGCTAGCTTTTCATCCATTCCTGCCATGCCATTTCATACGCCTGCTCCACCTCGCAAGCATACTGCCTTGCATTCATCACGGGAGATTTTTTCATCATTTCCCGAAGGCTCGCATGCAATGCCTCAAGAGTCTCCTTATCTTCTGCAAGTCCCACGGCCAGATCAATATATTCCGCAATTGAGGACGCCGAAAGCTCCTCAAGCCCCATATTTTTTAGCAGGGAATACCCAAATCTTGCGCCGTGCCTCGTCCCGCGCAGGTTAACGACAGGAACTCCCATATAAAGAGCCTCACAGGTCGTTCCGCCCCCCGGGTAAGGGTGGGTATCCAACACGATATCCACATCCATATAATCCTTCAAGTAATCCGGTGTCGCTGGCCTGAGATCCAGCTGGCACTCTTGAAAGCCTAAAGAAATAGCTCGCTTTTTCATTCTCTCCATTGGTCCTTTGCTGGGAATGACGTTCTTCAGAAGAAGCCTGCTCCCTGAAACCCTCCCAAGAATTTCCTTCCATGCCAAAAGCATTTCATCCGTAATTTTTGCAAAATTATTGAAACTGCCAAACACAATGGGATCGTGAACCTGATAGCTCCGCTCAAAATCCCGAAAACGCTCCGATGGCGTAAAGCAAAGGTGACTGTGCGGCAAACGAAGCAGCTTCTCGGAAAAGAGCCTGTCATTTTCCGCAGGATCGCAATAAACATCTGACAAAAAGTAATCAAAGTCGGAAAGTCCTGTCGTATCAAAATACCCAATCCCGCAAATCTGCACAGGCGCAGGCTTGTAAGCAGCTGCCTCCAGCGTAAAACCACCCTCGCAATGTCCCGACAAATCCACGAGAATATCCACCTCGTCCTCGTAGATCCTCTTTGCCACATCCTCCGCAGGGAGTCCCGACAAATCACGAAAGCCATTCACCATGGAAGCGACCCAGTCCGTCACCTCATTCGTCCGCTTCCCTGTGCTGTAGAGAATCACCTCATAGCGTTTGCGATCATAGCAAGCAAACAGCTGAATAGAAAAATTCAGCACGACATGATCCACGATATCAGGAGAAATATAGCCTATCCTCAGCTTCTCCTTTTCCCTTTTCCTGTGCATGTATCTCGTCACATCCGAAAAGAAGTCCGCATAGTGAAAATGTGCCTTCGCCAATTCCTCATCCGTCACCGCAGGAAGGTAGTGCAGGTACATCAAATAATTGCTGTAGATTCTTCGCAAGGTGGCAGGATCCGCATCTCCCGGATTTTCCCACGCCGCCTTCAGGTGCGGCAGGGAACGCTTCATATCTCCCAGAAAAAAGTACGACAGCCCTGCCGCATTATGGCACATCCATTCCTTTTGCGCAGGAATCCCATTCTCCTCCCACATTCTCGACAAAAGTTGCAGTGCTTTCTCATATTTTTTCTTGTCATACGCCTTTTTCATCTTGTCGTAGGAACGCTCAAAATCCCCCATCACGCTTTTCCCTCCTGATATTCCTTCCAAATCCTGCAGTAATTTTCCTCCACATCTTCGATGTACTTCACAGGATCCATCAGTCTGGAAGCCTTCATCATCGTTCTGAGATTCCTGTGCAACCCATCCAAAAGCTCCATATCATGCGCCAGCTCCACAGCCTTTTCCACATATCCTTCTCTTGTATCCGATGCCAAATCCTCCAAGCCGACAACCGACAACATGCCATAGGTAAACCGTGCACTGTGGCGATTGCTGTAACGGGAAATCACAGGTACTCCCATATAGAGCGCATCACAGGTCGTTCCTCCCCCCGGATACGGATAGGTATCCAGTGCAATATCCACTTCCAAATACCGCTCCATGTAATCCTTGGAAGGTGGCTCCAAATAAATGCGGTTCATATCCATCCCCAGTGCCTCCAGTCTGCGATAGGCAAGCAGAACCGCCCTCTCATCCGCAAAGGCTCCATTCTTGATGAGCAGTCTCGATCTTGGCACACGCTCCATAATCTCCTTCCATGCGAGAGCCATTTCATCCGTAATCTTCACATATTGATTGAAAACACCAAAGAGAATCCATCCCCGATCCCTTGCCGGCGTTCCTTCCGAAGGTGCGAGATTCAGGTTCGCATTATAGCAGAACTGGCTCTTGAGCCGCAAAAAGCGTTCTGAAAAATATGCCTCATTCAGTCCCACAGGATCCACAAAGCTATCGGTAAAAAAGTAATCCACGGCAGAAAGTCCCGTTGTCGTCATGTAGCCAAGCCCCGATACCTGAATCGGGGCAGGCTTCCATGCAAGTGCAGGAAGCCCGGAATCTGAGGTATGGCCTGCCAGATCTACTAAAATGTCAATGCCATCCTCATGAATCTGATGTGCTATTTCCTCACACGTCTTACCCTTCACATCACGCCAGCAAGTCACGAGCGAAGAAAAAATTTTGGCATAATCATCCTTTCCCTTGATGTTGTAGGCATAAACCTCAAATTTCTCACGATTGAAGCTCGCCAAAAAGGGCCAGCAAAAGGTACTCATTACATGATTGCGGAAATCAGGGGAAATATAGCCAATCCGCAGCTTTTCCCCGCTCTGGTGCTGCCACTTCGTATAAGGCTCAATTCCCGTAAAAAACTGGTTATAGGAAACATGTTCCTCATACAGCTTCTGCAAGGAGACCTCCTGAAAATTATAGGACAACAAGCTGGCACTGAAAAAACCGCGCCGATCCACTTCATTGGACGAAAGCTCGCTGACTTTTCGGTATGCCATCGTTGTTCTTGCATCACCCAAACGAATAAAAACAAATGCCATATAACGCCATGCGTCAAATCGGATTTCCGAGAGCAATTCCTTGCCGGCTTCTTCCAGATCCAAGATCCTTTGGCAGACCTTGCCAAGCTCTGCCCAGTGTCCCTCTTCCCATAATGCCTTTGCCTGCAGATACAGCTGTGTAGCAAGCTTTTCTGCATGATGCTCCTCTGCCTTCCTTGCCCAGTGGAGGGTTCGCATGGGAACCTGCAAGAAATTATATGCCCATGCCCCAATCAGGAGCTTTTCCGTTGGAACAGCCTCCATTCCCACCAATTTCCCGTGCAGGCGGACATATTCCTTCCAATTCTTTTTTTCCTGCAGCTTCTCCAGCTCAGAAAGCAACTTCTTCACATTTTCCTTTTTCTCCCCATAAGCAATCTGGAAATATTTCCTTTCCTGCTCTATGATATAGTGACCGATATCCATAAGCTTTGACGCATGAAGCCTTGCATGAAGTTCTCGGTGCAGCCTGCAAATTTCCTCCCGTTGTTCCGACAGGTTCAGCACTGCCCTTGCAAAATCCACCTCCGTAACCGCATAGCATCCGGCAAGCCCCAATTCCTCCATCATGTAGCGGATACCCTCGTTTTTTTCCTCATCGCAAACCACAACAGGCAGCCCGTTATCCATGGCATGGCACAGCTCAGCCAGCGAGGGGGTATGCCGATAAAGCCCTATATCCAGTTCCTGATAAGGGATCTCCTCCATCGTCCTGCCGTCCAAGTAGTCAATCGTCAAATCGCCCCTGTCCAAAAGAGGAGCATATACGGCGTAATTCCTCACCTTGGCAAAGGGCGTATAGCAGAACCTGTCAAACTTCTCCTGCAGGATATATCCCGCCACATTCTTCCCCGCAAGCTCCGCTATAAGCTCCGTGCAGGACGGATTTCCCAGAATCACCAACAAATCCAGCTTATCCTTCCGAATCTCCTTTACCGCCTGCAAAGAGGATTTCCCCTGCAGGTTGTTCCAGCCATCTGCGGATTCCTCAAACAGCTTTGTAACTGCATCTGCGTTTCCTGCCTGATACCCGTAAACCTCAAAGCAGTATTTGTCCTTTGCCGTAAAATACACTGCCAAAAAATCCTTTTGCTCTCCTTGGCAAAAGCCATCCGAAAGATAGCCGATTCTCAATTTTCTCATACCCGACTCCCTGTCCCTTCCTGATATTCCTTCCAAATCCGCTGATATGCTTCCTCCAGCTCTCTCATATAGGCATCCGTATCCATCACGCTCGATTTCTCCATCATTCTGCGAAGCTTTCGATGCAAGGCATCCAAAAGTTCCTTATCCTCTGCCAACAGCACGGCTCTTTCCACATATTCCTCATCTGTCTGCACGGCAAGACTCCCCAAACCGACATTTGCCAAAATGCTGTAGGTAAAGCGGCTGCTGTGCCTCGTCCCGTACTTGGCTATGACTGGCACGCCCATGTACAGGGAATCACAGGTCGTTCCTCCCCCTGGATAGGGATAAGTATCCAAGGAAATATCCACATCCAGATAACGCTGCATGTAATCGGTCGTTGCCGGCTCAAAAATCACGCGATCCATATCAAAGCCAAGCGAAGCAAATCGTTCAAAGGCTTCCTCCTGCATGGCAGGACTGAACAGCACCTGCGACTTCAGCAAGATTTTCGAGCCTGCAACACGTTCCAGTATCTTCTTCCACAGCAAAAGCATTTCGTCCCGATACTTCCGATAAGCATTGAACACGCCAAAGAGTACCCACCCACGCTGCCTGCAGGGCGCTCCCTGCGAGGCTTCCAGCGCAGTCCCAAAGGGAGCAGCGTAGCAGAACTGGCTCGTTAGGCGTAGCAACCGCTCCGTGAAGTATCTTTCCGTCATTCCCACTGGATCTACATACGAATCCGTCAGAAAATAATCGACCGCAGGAAGTCCCGTTGTTGCCATATAGCCAAGTCCCGAAATCTGCACAGGCGCAGGCTTGCAGGCAAGCACAGGAAGCCCCCCCTCCATCGTATGCCCTGCCAAATCAAACAGGATATCAATTTCATCGTCCCGAATCATTTGAGCGATTTCCTTGGGGGAACAGCCATGCACCATGCGCCATCCCTTCGCCAGACCTGCAAGCCGCTTCGTAATCTCATCCGTCTTCCCGCCCAAATGATAGCCATAGATTTCAAATTTTTCTGCATCATACGCCAAAAACATGGCGATATAAAAGTGAAACATAACATGAATCCGAAAATCCGGAGAAATATATCCGATACGAAGCTTCTCATGCACAGGATGCCCCTCATGCGTATAGGGCTGGATTCCCTCAAACAGCCTGCCAAACCCCTTGGACAGCTCAAAAAACCTTCCTTCGTCCACAGGAAAGCCATTGTGCGCCAAGAGCCACGATCCATAAGCATCCGTATCCGAAGGATCATTCTCATAAACTTCCCTGTAATACTGCGCTGCCGATTCCCTGCCCAATTTCGATGCCACAAACGCACGAAGGAGCAAAAGTTTCTTCCCATATTCCGAATAAGGAGAACCATGCGTCCTGAAATAGGTATCGCACCCCTCCAGCACCTTGGAAAGCTCGCCAAGCTTGTCCAAGGAATCCATCGCAACGTAAAGCATAGCCTCATCGCCAGCATCCAGCCTCACGCAACGGGAAGCTAGACCATACGCCCTGCGGTACAGTTTCCTTCTATAGTAGGAAAAAGCACAAACCCGTTCCGCCTCCAACTGCCTTTCAGGAAGGTTCGTCAGCCAAAAAGAGCTGCGCTGCTCCTTTTCTGCATGTCCTTCCTGCCTTGCTGCAAGAAACTCCTTCTGCAAGCGCCCCTCATCCAAGGGCGAACCGTTTTCCTCGCAATAACTGCGCCAAATCGTCCGATAGGCATCTTCCAAGCCTGCCATATACCGTTCGCCATCCATGAGTGCCGTCTGCCGCAACGTACGCCGGAGCGTCTGGTGCAGTCTTGCAAGCTTTTCCCGATTCCCTGCCAAAAGAACGGCTTCACGAACATATCCTTCCAGCGTATCTGCGCAAAGCTCCGCCAGCCCTGCCTGCTTCAGCATACTGCAGGCAAAGCGGCCATGATGCGTGACATCCCTTCGTGCAACCACGGGAACTCCCATATACAGGGCATCGCAGGTCGTTCCTCCGCCGAGATACGGCCAAGTATCGAGTGCAATGTCTATGCGGTCATAAGCAGAAAGATATTCCTCCGTCCGCCCCTCCAAGGTCACGGCTTTCAGTGGAATCCCTGCCTCCTGCAAGCGTCTCTTAACCTCTGGCAGCCGTTCCTCATTGGAATATACCCCGCATTTCAAGAAAAGCCTTGCCCCCTGCACACGGTTCAAGATCTCTGCCCACGCAAGGAGCATTTCATCCGTAATCTTGTCCCAATGGCTCAAGCTGCCAAAGGTAATGTATCCATTTTTCCGAAACGGTGCAGGTCCTGCAGGACGCTCCATCCCAGCCACAGGGCGGTAGCACCAATGGCTCTGCGGAAGGACCAGCAACCGTTCCACAAAATCCCTCTGCGCGCCAGCCTCTGCCAAAGAAACATCTGACAGAAAATAATCCACCGCTGAAAGTCCCGTAGTCGCAAAATAACCAATGCCGGAAACCTGCACGGGAGCAGGCTTTCTTGCCAAAATGGGAAGCGCATTTCCTCCTGTGTGTCCGGAAAGATCCACCAAAATATCAATCTCATCCTCGTAAATGCGCCTTGCCGCTTTCTCTGCATCCATGCCGGAAAGGTCGATAAAATGCTCTGCACGGGAACGGAACTCCTCCGTCACAGCATCCGTCTCCATGGAGAGCGAATAAGCATAGACCGAAAACACCTGCGAATCTGCCGATGCAAAAAACACGCCTGCAAAGCATGCCGCCACATGACGGCAAAAATCAGGAGAAATATATCCTATGCGAAGTCTCGCATGCCTATGCCGTGCCATGTCGTGAGAATACCGCTTCACATCTGCAAGCAAGATCCCATATCCCTCTGCCGCAGTTCTGAATATCTCCCGTTCACCGCCGTAATGCAGGTTCAGAAGATAATTGCTGTATTCTGCCAAAGCATTTTCCTTTGCTGCCTGCCAGCGGCTCGATTCCAAATAGGAATGTGCCGCAAGGGCTCTCTTTCCCTGCTCTTTTTGCAGGCTTGCCGTCAAATGCCATGCCATTCCCATCTGCACATTATCCAGCGTGCCGGCATTTCTTGCCCTTTCAGAAAACAGCAGTGCCTTCTCCGCTTCATGCTTCATGGAACATAAATATGCCTGCACCAGAAGCGTTGCCCCCTGCCTTGGACCGCACTGCTCCATCTGCCTTGCAGTTTCCTCCACGATAGAAATTTCCTTGCCATCTATAGCGATCTCCGCCAGCCGAAACAAAAGGCTCAGATTTTGGGAGCCTGCCAAGATCCTTGACATTCCAGAGACAGCCTGCCTCCGATCGCCCTGCTCCTGCCATTTCTCGATACGGGAGAGCAAGATCCTCTGCTCTGCATAGGTAAGTTCCTCCTGCGTATCGCAATAATGATGCCACACCATTTGATACGCAGCTGCCAAGCTCTCCTGATACCCCGAAACATCCATCAACGGCGAATTTTGCATCATGTCTCGAAGGTTCTTGCGAAGCATCGACAGTGCCTCCCGATCCTCTGCCAGTGCCAGTGCAATACTTGCATACTCTGCCGTATCTTTCGCTACAAGCTCTGCAAGCCCGAGATTCTGCAAAAGGCTCGCCCCAAAGCGTTCCCCTTGGCTTGCTCCCGTCATCGTCACCACGGGAACACCCATATAGAGCGCATCGCAGGTCGTTCCGCCCCCTGGATACGGCCATGGATCCAATGCAATATCCATATCCCCGTACTCAGCAAGATATTCCTCAGACCATGCACGGCATTCTACCCGACGCATATCCAGCCCTGCCTGCACCAATCTCTCCAACGCCGCAGCTTTCGTATCCTCAAAAGCAAAGGCATCCGCCTTGAGAAGGAGCCTTGCCGTCGGCATCTCCCGAAGCAACTTGCTCCACACCAGCAGAACCTCATCATTGACCTTCGCAAAATTATTAAAGCTTCCAAAGGTAACATATCCATTTTTCTCGAACGGTGCCATGCACGGAAGGTTTTCCTCCTGCATGGGAGTATAGCAAAAATGGCTCTGCGGCAAGACCAGAAGCTCCTCTGCAAACCCATCCTGCGCATTTCCCTCTGCCAAAAAAGCATCGCTCAAAAAATAATCCATCGAAGGAAGCCCAGTCGAAGCAAAATAACCAACCCCTGATATCTGCACGGGCGCAGGCTTTCTCGCAAGAACAGGCAGGCGGTTTCCCTTCGTATGCCCTGAAAAATCGACAAGGATATCAATCTCGTCCTCGTAAATCAGTCGTGCCGCTTCCTCATCCGAAATGCCATAGATATTTCTCCAGCCATCCACCAGAGTTTTTAGATGCTCGCTGTATGCATCCTCCAAATGGTTCGCATAAGCATAGACCTCAAACCGCTCCTTATCCACCTGCAAAAAAAAGGCATAGACAAACCGAAGCACCACATGATTCCGAAAATCGCCCGAAAGATACCCAATCCGAAGTTTTTTCTCCCGCACGGGAAACCCTTGCAAAAACCATGGGACATCCGAAAAAAGCCTGCCAAAACCGATGGCTTCCCGTTTCTGCTCCCAAAGCGATTGCGGAAGATAGTGCAGGTTAAACAGATAATCACTGTATTCCAGTGCCTTCAGCTCCCGTGACGGAACGACCTCGGATGCCAAGCGATAGCTCTCTGCTGCCCCCCTGCAATCCCCGAAGAGCCTGCAGCACTGACCGTAAAGGTTCAGCACCTTTTCCAAGTATATGGCGGGCATATCACCTGCCAGCAACTCTTCCAAAATGTGCCTTGCCTTTTGGTACTCATGAAGGGAAAAAGCAAGCCTTGCCTCCAAGAACCTCGTATAAATATCCTGCGGCGACAGCTGACGCAACTCCTCCAAGGAAACAGCCGCCTCATCCAAACAGCCGTCCTCAATCTCCAGTGCCACCAAAAGCCCCGCTGCCTCCGCAGGTGCTTCTGCTTTCAGTTCCGCAATCGCCTCCCGTGCCGAGGCAAACTGCCTTGCATCCAATGCCTGATAAATCCTGTCCCGTAGCTCCATACCGCTCCAACCGTCCTAATCCATCCAATATTTTCTCATCCGTTCCAAACGCTTCCGCATGCGCGCAGAAGAAGCTTCTCCCTCCTGCCGATAAACCGGCGGCAAAAGATACTCCATGAGCGATGCCGTTTGCCCCTGAAGAATTCCTGCCAGCGAATGTCCTGCCACATAAGAACGCTCCAATTCCGTGACAAGACCTGCGACAGCGGCATTTGCATGCCCAGAGCGCAGATATCGCCCAACGTCTCCGAGAACATTGCCCGCCAAGCGGTCATAATACAAGGTCGCTTGATAAAGTGTTGTCCGACTCAGCACCTGCACAAGGAACTCGGCATCCTGCGTCCTGTCATAAAGCTTGTTCAGCCGCTGGATTATCTCCACCTCTGCATCGCCCTGCCAAAGTCCCAGCAACATCCATAGCATGTGGGAGCTTTGCTTCTTCCAGCGCAAGCCCTCCATCAAAAATGCCTTCGCATCCTCAAAGCGATGCTGCATATAGCAAATCTCTCCCAAATACTCATAAGTCATGGGCAAAAGCCGCTCTGCCGAATCGTCCTCGCACCCATTGCGCTCATAGAGCAGCAACCCTTCCATGAATTCACGCTCTGCACCCAGATAATCCTTGCTTTTCCACTTCGCAGAACCTGCCAAGAACCAATAGGCGGCTGCCTGCGGAAATTTTTCCCTTGCCTCCCTCAAGATCTCCTCAAATTCGTCTGCTGGTGCGTTTATCAGCATCATGCATTGCAGCCACACCATATAAATACGCTGCTCCGTGCCAAGCGGCTGATAGCGATCTGCGGCCGCCCGCTTGGCATGATAGATTGCCTTCTCATAATCAGCAAGGGAATAATAGCTGTCCATAAGATGATAATCGTCCAAGGGCTGGAAACCTATCCTTTTCTGCCTGTCCAAAATCATGTCCAAATTCCGTTTTGATTTTAGCTTGATGACCGAGGCGGAATATCCCGTATGGTAGATCCGAAGCCACGAAACGAGCTTCATTTCTGCCTCCTTCTCAGGAGTTATGTTTCTCAGGTTCTCATGAATCGAACCGACGTAACGAATCCACGGCACGTTCCGAAACAGTCTCGTGCAGGGAAAGGAGGTCCCCATGTTCCTTCCCGTGTCCTTGTCAATATTGACAAGCTTCAAAGTAATCGCAACCACCCTCGGCTGGTTGTGGTATGTCGACAGCAAGGAACGCACCTTTGGCGCATCCGTATCATCAAAATACTCATCCGCATCCAAGAAGGCAATCCAGTCTCCGCTTGCCTGCTCAATGCCAAAATTCTTTGCCGCCGCAAAATCATTGCACCATGCAAAAAACTCCACCCTTGCGCCGCCTTCTCTCGCAATCTCCACCGTAGCATCCTCTGAACCGGTATCCACGACAATAATTTCATCGGCATATTGCTTTACGCTCTTTAGCCATTGCGGAAGATTTTCTGCCTCATTCCTTGCAATCGTTACTGCCGAAATCTTCATGCTCTCTCACCTCTCATCCATGCCATATAGGAAATTGCTCCTGCATGATCCTCGCACATGGAAAGCGCCTTTTCCATGCACTCCTGTGCCGTTTCCTCCTCGCCAAGCTCATAAAAGCATACGCCGAGCCGATACCAAAATTCTTCATTTGCCAACGGAGAATCCGCAGGGAACATGGACTGCAGGGCAATCACGCCCTGCCACCGCCTGCGCACAAAGAGAGCTGTTCCAAGCTCCCAAACGTCCTGCTCCTCCAAAGCACCGGCCAGTGACAGGAACCGCTCCAGCTGTTCCTCTGTTCCCCAGTCCAGAAAAGCCTCCATGAAAAAATCAAATCCATCCTGCCTGTTGAAGGAATCCGGCACCTCACCTTCCCTGTAGCACCTCCAAAGCACCTGCATCGAAGGCGGCAGCTGCTTCTCTGCTTCTTTTAAGAGCTTCCTCGCAGGCATCGTTTTTTCCTGCTCCAAGCACACCATGACAGGCGGCAGCTTCTTGATATTTTCTGCAGCAAACGTAAAGCATTCCCCTAAAGCAGCCTCTCCGTTTTCCTTCCATCTCTGATAGGTTTCCGTCAGGCAGGCATCCTGCTGGAATTCCTCACGCAACACTCGCTCCGCCTCTTCCAAAAGCCCAATCCTTCCATAGCTTTCTGCAAACCTTGCCAAGTATCTCACTTGTTTTTCGTCTCTTCCCAGCATTTCCTGAAGAAGCTCCAATAGTTCCCCATCCGATGTCCCTTCCTTGCAGGTACAGATCACATCCAAGGCATTCTCATTTCTTGGATTCCAGTGCAGTGCCTTTTTAGCAAGCTCCCATGCTTTCTGGTCAGGCAGGCATACTTCCGCCAATGCCGCAAATACCTCATCTGCAAAATCGGCAAACTGGCTTGCCTCCCCACTGGAAGCTGAATTCTCAAAAAGATTGATTGCCTGTTCCAAGAGGGAGACTGCCTGCTCCCTGTCGCTTTCCAAAAGCAAGAGTCCCAGCAAGCCATAAAAATCCGGCAAATCGGGATAGTTCTCCACCGCCTGCCGTGCAACAGCAATCTGCTCCTCTTTCGGAGTCTCCAACTCCTTCATGCAGGAAAGAAGCATCCTGCACAAATCGCTCTGCGCCCCAAGGGATACCGCTCCTCCCAAAGCCATCTGCGCATGCTCCAAAGCCTTTGCGTAATCTCCCATGCCATAATAGCAATCCGCCAAATACCTGTCATGCTGGGGCTTCTTTCCATGCTCTGCGATTTCTCTTTGCAGCAGTTCCAAATTTCTCTGCAGCTTCCCTAAGATACGTCCGGAGGAATACCCCGTATGACGAATCGCCAGTTTTTCCTCTTCTGCAAAAAGGCATACCTCACCGACCTGCTTTACCAGTCTCTCATGCACTCTCCCTTGGTAATGCAGTCCCCTCCCCATGCGAAGAAGCCTTGTATAGGGAGCTCGCTTGATCTCTCGATTCCCGTCATCCGTATCAATGTGAATGATCGGCACCATAACAGCATCCGCTTTCCCATAACTAAGCTCCATGCGGGCAAGGTACGGGCGTACCTTCTCCGGCTCTATGAACTCCTCATCTGCATCAAGCACAGCTGCCCAGTCCCCTGTCGCATGGAAAAGCGCCTCATTTCTCGCCGCCGCAAAGTCCCCATGCCATTCCATCGGATATACCTTGCAGCCGCAAGCAGCCGCAAGCTCTGCCGTTCCATCCGTTGAGCCAGTGTCCACCACGATCTTCTCAAAAGCATAGGCATCCGCATTCTTGTTCCAAAGCTTGAAATCCTCTCCCCCATCCTTCACAATAAGGCACGCAGATACCTTGATATGACTTGCTCTCTCCTGTATCCTTTCCCATACTTCTTTCCTGTGTGTCAAGAGGCGCAAAGCCTCCTCATCCATCTCCATCGGCTCGATCCAGCAGTAATCCTTCACCGAAGAAAGAGCCTTTTCCGCTTCCCTGACCGCCTTCTCATACTGGAGATCATCCGCTAGGCACTGTGCCAATTCTGCATGGAAATCCGGCACCTCCGGAAAATCCTCCGTTGCTTTCTCCGAAACCCTCAAACGTTCCTTTCCTGCATCCTTCTCCTGTGCCAAGCAGTGCAGCAGGATCCGATAGGAACGGCTCGCATATACAATAGGCTGCCGCCCCAAGGCAATGTCCTTCCTCGCATAATACTTTGCCAGTTCGTTCTTGTCCAATCCTGCATAGGTTTCTGCCAAATACATATAGAGCCGATTGCGCCGCTCCTCATCGTCCGTGTCCTCCAGCTCCTGCAGCAAGATCTTCAAATTCCGTTCTGCCTTCTTCTGCGTCAGCGAGCTGGAATATCCAGTATGGATCAATTTCAAGTCCGCAGGAGCCAGCTGGCATACCGGCAGCACAATGCGGCCGCAAGCGCGAATCTCCTCATGGATCCTGCCAACATAATGCAGTCCCTCCTGGCATCGCAAGATTCGCGGCGAATAGATGACAATCTGCCGCCGTCCAGTCGTGCTGTCATATTGCTCAGCAGGAACCAGCAAGAGATTTCCCTTTTTTTCTGATGCGACAACCCTGCGGAGATTCCCCTTCGTTTCCTCCGTAAAATACTCATCCGCATCCAAGAAAATAATCCAGTCTCCCGTGGCATGGGAAAGCGCCTCATTCCTCGGTGCAGAAAAATCATCCGCCCAAGGAAGAAAATAAACCTCTGCCCCATACGATTGCGCCATCTCCACCGTCCCATCCGTCGAGCCGGTATCTACCACGATGATCTCATCGACTTCCTCCCTGATGCTCTCGATAGAGCGCTTTAAGTTGTCCGCCTCGTTCTTCACCATATAGCAAGCAGAGATCCGGATCCCGTCCGCTCTCCGTTCTACGCCAAGACATTCCTTCCTTTTCCTAGCTACTTCCCCATCCAAAGCATCATACCTCCCCGCTATTGCAAAATACTGCTTCGCTTCCTCCCTCTTTCCAAGACGGGAAGCAATCTCACCAAGCCTTACACTCGCTCTCGCCGCCACCTGCTCCGTAAAAATACTCCCTTGGCAGGGGGGATATTCCTTTCCCTCGTAGCGAAGCAATGCCTCCAAGAATTCCTTCTCTGCTTCCTCCAGCCGTCCCATGCTGCTCAGGAGCATCCCACGCTCCGCATAATAGTCCGGCAGCAAGGGATACTCCTCCTTCGCCTGCTCCACCCACGCCAGCTGCTCGTCAAGCGGAGTCTTTAGCTTTCTCATGCACTCCAAGGCAAGGTGATGCGCATGGCTCTCATGACCAATCATTCGCACATCTCCCATTGCTTGGCTCTTTGCGCAGGAAAGTGCCTCCTCATAGCGTTCCAAGGAATAGTAGCAGTCTGCTAAATAATAATCATAACCCGGAAGCTTGCCGTACCGCTCTATCTCCTGTTCCAAGATCCTCAAATTTCGCAATGCCTTTTCCTTGGACAAGGAAGCAGAATATCCCGTATGCCGAATGGCTAATGCTTCACTCGCATATCCCAGCTCCAGCTCTCCGCCATCCTTTCGGATATTCTCATGGATGCGGCCATGGTATCGTATATCCTTCCTGTTCCGAAACAATTTCGTGACATACGAAATGCTTTGCACACGCTCCAAATTTCTCTTGTCCACATGAAAAGAAGGAACAAGCCAAACCTCCACCGAAGGCTTTTCCTCCATCATCCGTTCCATTGCCTCACGCAAATGCTCCACATGCAGGAAGGATTCATCCGCATCCAAAAACAAGATCCATTCTCCGCTCGCATGTTCCAAAGCTACATTTCTCGGCTCTGAAAAATCATCCTGCCATGGATGGCGATACACTGCTGCCCCATACGATTGCGCAATCTCCACCGTCCTGTCCACCGAACCAGTATCTACTACGATGATTTCATCTGCCACCTCCCGTATGGATTCCAAGGAGCTTGGCAGGTTCTCTTCTTCGTTCTTCGTAATATAGCAGGCAGTAATTTTCATAGGAACGTCCCTTTCTCATTTTTATTCAAGAAAAACCCCTCTCCCAAAGGAGAGGGGTTTGGTAGTAACCTTGTACGAAACGAAACGGATTACTGGAGCAAGCTGAGTACAGCGGAGCTGTTCTGGTTTGCCTGAGACAGCATCGACTGAGCTGCCTGAAGAAGAACGTTGTTCTTCGTGTATTCCGTCATTTCCTTTGCCATGTCTGCATCGCGAATCGTGGACTCTGCAGCCTGAACGTTCTCAGAAGCTGTCGTCAAGTTGCTGCTCGTGTAGCTCAAGCGGCTTTCTACAGAACCGATTGTCGTCTGCTGGTCAAGAGCCTTCTGGATTGCGCTGTCAAGAACGTTGATAGCAGCATTTGCATTCTTCTGCGTAGCGATGTTGAGGGTGGAACCATCCGTACCCTTGAGACCGAGTGCCTCAGCACGCATGTCCGTCAAGCCAATCTTGATTGCCTGATTTGCCTTCGTGCCAACCTGCAGGACGATAGCATTGTCATCCGAAGTGTTCTGTGCGCGAATCTTCTCCTCAAATGCATCCAAAGCTGCGTTTGCGGACTTGTTGATTGCACCCTGATTGTTCGTGATGCTGATCGTGATACCGGAAATCTGGTTGTTCGTACCAGTGCCAGCTGCTGCAATCGTCACTGCCGGGCCATTGTCTGCCGTATAAACAGAGTTGCCAGAACCATCCTTGCCAATGAGCGAACCAGTCTGTGTAAGTACAAGAGCTGCAGTGCTAAGAGTCTCCGTGCCACACTTACCTGTTGAAGAAGCATCCACAACATTCTGCAACGTGCAGGTACCAATTGAGAACGTCGTCGTGTAAGTCCTGCCCTGCTTTACGAAGGAAATCGTCACATTATCCGTGCTGTGGATATTGAGGGACTCACCGCTGCGGCTCTTCAGGCTTGTCAATGCAGAACCACCCACCGTAGAGGAGAACATGCTCTCGTTCGTGAGTGCCGTGCAAGTAGCCGTAACCTTGTTGTTGTGGGAACCATCCACAAGGTACTTGCCATTGTAAGTGATGTTTGCATTGTCATTGATCTGGTCAATGCTCTGGTCAAGTTCCTTCTGGATCTGAGCACGGTCAGAATCCGTGTTGGTATCGTTCGCTGCGTTGATAACCTTTTCCTTCAAGGTCTTGAGAATCTCGACCGTGCTGGAAACAGCGCCTTCTGCAACCTTCATCATGCTGTTACCGTTCTGCGTGTTCTGGTTTGCCTGATCCAAGGAACGGATCTGAACGCGCATACGCTCGGAAATTGCATAACCGGAAGCATCATCTGCTGCATTGTTGATTTTCATGCCGGAAGATACCTTTGCCAAGCTCTTCGTCAATGCGCTGGAGTTCTTGTTCAAAGTGTTCAGCGTGCTGATTGCAGCCATGTTGTTCTTTACTACCATTGCCATGATAAATTCCTCCCTGATAAACAGTTGTTAATATTTTCTAACGGCCTTCCTTGACCGTTACTGACTTTATAATAGCAAGCTGATGTCCGCCCCTGTCCGGCTGCTAGCTGACCATCCCTGAACTTCCAAGAAGCCTGCTGATTACCTTTGGAATACCTTTGAGAACCTTATACCCATATATCGGAGTATTTTCCATTTTGTTAAGCGGTTTTTTTAGTTTTTTTGCTTTTCTTTTCGCTTTTCCTAAGCTCTCCCGCCTGTTACCCATATATCGGAGATATCCGGCTTTCCTTAAGCGTTTTCAGTATTTTCTGTTTAAAATATTTCCGATAGGGTTGACGTGCTGCAGATCATAGGAATGTACCGTCGCATTTTGGCGGCGGCTCTTGTTGAGCCAAGTCTTTGCCTTGTAGAGTACCTGCATATCAATGGGCTTGATCTCTTGAACGAGTTCCCTGCATTCCTCCGTCTGCCGATAGGTCTCCGTCTCCGGAAGCTCCTTCATCCGCTCCACGATGACTGCCCTCTGCCTCTCTATCTCCAGAAACTGCTCGATATCAGCAGCCTCGATATACTTCAGCATCTCCTTCGTCAGCGTATAGTAAAGCTCCCAGTTTTCCTTTGCCCTCTTCATTGCATCATCCGACATAGCTGTTCCCCTGCACGTTCTTCGTTCCCTGCTCCTGACGTGCCTTCTTCATGGCAAGCACCCATGCATCCCGAAGCTCCCTGATGATGGTGTATGCCTCCTGCAGCTGCTTGAGATCGCTCTTCATGTTGCCCTCTACCAAGCGATCATAGGTATAGTTGTAAAGCGGCATCAGCTGCTTTGCAATATCATATTCCATCTTCAGCGTTACGCGGAACTCCGAAATGATGTTCTGCGCCTTTTGAAGCGTGATGTTTGCCTGCTCGTAATCCTTTTTCTCAACGTATTCCATGCCTTCCGTAATGAATTTAAGGCATCCATTGTAAAGCATCAGCGTCAATGCTTCCGGCGTCGCCGTCATGATCTGCTGCCTCTTGTAGGCTTCTGCTGCGTTTACCATCCTCTGTCCTCCCTAGACCATCCGCACATTAGTTTCCGCCCATGATATAGTTGTACATTCCGCTCATGCGGGCAATCGCCTGCTCCATAGCATCGTACTTCGCATAAAGCTTCGTCTCATAGGCACTCATCATCGTCTTGAAATCGCTCATCTTCGTGCGCATGTCCATAATCATCTTGCCAAGCGCGCTGCCATCCTCTGCATTTGCGCTATCGCCCGCATAGGACTTCAAATCCTTGAGATTGCTGAAAATCTTGTCCTGCATGCGGTTCAGCACGCCCTCTTTGGCATAATCCGTTTCCAGCTTCCCATTGACATTCACATCGCCCGTGGCAGTAAAAATCTTCCTGACGCAATCCGGATCTGCTGCCAAGGCCTTCCTCAGCTTGTCCTCGTCCAGCTTGATATGCCCCTGATCCGTGGATGATGTAAGACCAATGGACATCATCGTATTGTACTTGCTTCCCGTACCCTCCACTGGCGTATAGAAAGCCTCGCGGATCTGCGTCATCAGCTTGCTCAGTCTCTGGTCATGGTACAGGAGACCGGATTTTGCTTTCTCATTCCACTTCGTGATCTGCTCCTGCGTCATGCCCTCTTCCTGTGCCTTCGTCAGCACGCCATAGTCCTTGTACTGCGTCTCGTTGTACTTGGCAATCAGGGAATCCATCATCTTGTTGTATTCCTCAACAAAGGTCTTCACGTTGTCTACCAGCTTGTCCGTATCCTGCGAAATATTGACGGTAGAGCTTCCCTTCGCAAGCAGCGAGTACTGGACATTGCCAACGGAGATCTTGCTTGTTTCCGTCGTGTACGTCCTGCCGTCAACCTTCACCACGCCATCCGTACCTTCCGCCTTGATACCACCAGCAATCGTCAAAGGATCTGAGAGTTTGCTCGACAAGCCAGTCGTTGTTGACTCCTGCGTCACCTTGCCCAAATGCAGGTTGTCCAGAAGCTTTGTCGCATTCCCCTTCACAGCATCCGAATCCGTGTCGTTCAGCGTAAGCTCAATCTTATTCTTGCTGCCGCCATTCTTCTGGTAGATGGAAAACGAGTCATTCGTTGCATCATAGGATGCCTTCAGCCCAATCCCGCTCTGATTGAACGCATCTGCCAAATCATTCATCGTCTGCTCACTGGTAAGCAAATCCTTGTAGCTGAAAGAAATCGTTGTTTCCGTCGGCAGGGGATTTCCCTCAGCATCCAAGGAAGCTGTCGCATTCTCGCCCAAGGAAACATGAAAGCTGATTGCCGTTTCATCTCCGTCAAGCGTCCCATCATTGAGTTTTGCAAGCAAGTCTGCCTGCTCCGCCTCAGTAAAGAGCACGTCCTTCAAAGAAAAGCCAACCGCATTTTCTTTTGCCCGCTGCACATGGTCTGTCGTCATCAGGTAAGCATTCGATGCAAGGCTCTCGACCTCCACCGTATGTGCCATCTGCGCGGCATCGGCATTTGCCGTTGCCGTCACTACGCCCGCATTGGACGTGCTGACCGTCATTGGGGCCGTAAAAGAGGACATCTTGAAATCCGACAACGTGGACATAGCAAACTTGTTCATGTCACTGTAGACATTTGTATATGCTTCCTTCATCCACTCGTTTTTCGTATTTGTCTTGTATAGCTTGTCATACTGGTTCTGCTTCGTCAGCATGCCTGCCTTGACCATTGAATCAATGTCCATGCCGGAACCAGACAAGCCGTAGATACCATTCACACTCATTGATTTCACCCTAACCTTTCCTGCCAATAAAATGTCTTATCCATGCCGAAACAGGAAACCCGCCAGCGTTTCTCCTGCCCGTCACGGATTACCCTTTCTTGTCCAGGAATGCGCCTAGCCACTCCTGCGCCTTGATCATGTGCTTGATCATCTTCTCCGGCGGCACTTCCTTGATCAGCTCTCCCGTCCCCTTGTCAATCATCTTGACGGAAAGCATATTGACCTCCTTGTGATACTTGAAGTGGAGGTTGCAGTTGATGCGGCTCATCAGCTCATTCAGCTCATCCGTCATGAGGCTGACGGATTCCTCGCTCATGGGTTCCTCGTCCTGCTCTTCATCTTGGGCAGCATCTGCTTCGTTGCTTTCCTCGATCTTCCGAAGATCCACTTCATTTGCATTCTCTGCCCTTGTGTAATTCTCTGCATTCATGCTCTGCGTATTTTCCGTGCTGGCACTGCCTGCCCGCTCGGTTGCCCCAATCACAACTGCCGCAGACACCATATCACCGATTTTGCCTACCATAATAATCCCTCCATAGATATGTCTTGTTTTCCCTAACGAAACTCCCTCCAAAACGCTCCGCATCCCGCTTCAGCGTGGAAGAGCCTGACTGAGATCCAGTTCCTTCGGAACGAAGGCAGCTGCCTTTTGGTTCTCCTCCTGAATCTCCCGATAGATCTCACCTCGATAAATCTTCACTTCCCTTGGGGCCTCAATGGCAATGCGCACATTGTCTCCCTGTACCTCCACAACATTGATCACGATATTATCCCCTATCATGATCTGCTGACGTGGCTTTCTAGTCAGAACGAGCATCACGCACCCTCCTTCACTTCAGGAAAAAGCCTGTGCTTCGTTGTGTAGTGGCTGCGTTCCAGCACTATCTGGCTTGCCTTGTGGTTCTCAACATGAATAACGATGGGAGCCATCAGATTTGCTGTCATTTCGCTGACCTTGCCGGCTGGAATCGTCAGCAAAACATAGATACACAAATCCTCCTGTTTGGTAATTCCGAGATTTTCCTGAACCGCATCCTCCAGTTCAAACTCGTACTCCGGAAAGAACAGGAACGGATTCGTCATCAAGAACGCCAAATCGGCAGTCTGCACGGATTGCAGGAACACATACGGACTTTCCTTTTCGTATGGAATAATCACAAACTCATGCTCTTGCTCAAAAGCAGGTATCCCATTTTCAAAATGAACGATCTCCGATTCCTTCACTTCAATCTCGCCAAATCTTGCGGTACTGAGTTTCTGCATCAAAACTCCCCTCCAGTTTTCATGTATTTTTTCCTAGCAAACACAAGAAGCCTTCCCAAACAAATTAAGCATAAATATCATACTCGCCCTGTGACACCCAGCGCTGAATGTCCCCTTTTTGCTTCAGGTAGGTCTCCACCTGCCCCGGCGTAAAGTGTGACTCCGCCTTAGGCTGCACCTCGATGTCCGTAGTCTCCTTCGCCAAGTCCATGTCACCCTTCACTTGGCACGGGGTAAAATGGATAATGGGATCCGGTATGATCTGTGTTGCCATGTACTGCTGCTTGTTGATTTCCTCTGCAAGCTTCTGGTCATAAATGTTCATCGGCCTGCCGCTCCCCGGCTTTGCGGCATTGTCAATATTGTCCCATGCCTGCTGCGTATGCGCTGACGTAGTCTTCTTTAAATCCTCGAAGCCCTGCTGCCCATACTTTTTGGCAAAGTCATCATCGCTCAAATGCCCGTAAGCCTTGCGGCTCGGGTAGGAATCAATCTCCAGCTTGGAAAGGGTTACGCCCTGATTGCACCTCGCCTGCTTGAATGACCCGTGATACACCGGCTGAATCGGTGTCGTTTCCAGCTTGCCAAGGTGCATATTGATTCCGATTTGAGGCAATGTATGCCGTATGTTCAAGCGAGGTATCTCCATCGCAAGCCCCCCTTCCTAAAAGAATTCCGAATTTTCCCACTGCCTATATTTTATCAAAAAGGCACGAAAAAATCCATTCTCCGCCAATCCTCAGTGCAGATAATCCGCCAGAGACTGCGGCAAAATACGGGAACCAAAGGACAGCATGAGGTTGAATACCGTCTGTGCCTCCATCAGGTTCACGGAAAGCTTTGCCACGTCCGCAGCACTGACCTCCGTAATATCTGCCGTGATAATCTCCGCCTGATTGTCCAGCATGGTCGAAACTGCCGAATACAGCTGGTTGCGCGCTCCCATTTTCGTCTCTGCATTGATTGTCGTTGCATGGGTCTTGTCCGAAACCGTCATCCCATCCGAAGAAAGCCAGCTCGTGTCCATCGCCTTGGTCTTTGCGCAAACCGTAAGCAAATTGTTCAGCATTGCCGATCCCGATACCCTGTTGCCAGAATTTGCATCATCGAAAATATCCGATCCAAAAAGCTCCTGTGCCGTTGCATTGACTGTATCAGAGGAGGGATCTGTCGTCCCGTTCTGCTTGACCATGGAAATATACTTCTCATCGCCAGTAAAAGTAACGACCTGCTGTCCCAGCGTAGCAAATTTCAATGTCACATCTCCGCTCGCCGTTGTCATGGACAGGCTGCTTGCAAGATCCTTGATTTCTCCGGTATTCTTGAAATAATCCGACACCTTTTTCGTCCCGGACGCAAAATCCGCCACAGTCCCGACAGCATCCTGATCGCGCACCTTGGTTGCACCCGTTGCCAAGACATCCTTGTAGCCGGAATCCATGAACTGCTTTGTATATACCTTGCCAGTTGTCGTGCTGAGGTAATACGTTTCCCCTGCATCATCCTTAAGCTCCAGCATCTGGGAAAGCACGCCTGAGGAATCCGCTGTCGTGAAAAAACGTGCCTGATTCTCGTCCAGTGTCTTGGTCAGTCCGCGCTGAATCAGGTCTGTGGAAATGGAAAACGGCTGTGTCGTATCCGACTGCCCTGCAAAAACGTAACGGTCACCCTGCTGCGTATTGCCGAGAGATACCAATTCCTGAATCTCTGCCAGCATTTCCTTGGAGATTGCCGCAAAGTCATCCACGTTGTTCGTATCGTTCGCAGCAGCTGTCGTTTTTTCCATGAAGGTCTGCATGATGTCCGTCATGTTGACCATCGCCGCATCCGACTGCTTCATCCATGAAATTGCTGCCTTGACATTCTTTTGGTATTGATCGTTCTCATTGGCAGATGTCATATACCGCATGTACTTCGTATAATCCACTGAATTGTCCGATGGATTATGCAGCTTGCTCCCGTCTCCCTGCTGAAGGAGATCCTCCTGCAAATTGTTTGCCGTGTTCAGTGAATGCTGGTACCCATATACCATCTGCGTGCTTGCTACGCGTACTGCCATCCTTCTTCCCCCTGTCCCTTTCCGAAATTACCTGCCTACCGTGCCTGTGCCGTTAATCAGCTTGTCCAGCATCTCGTCCATCGTTGTCAGGCAGCGCGAGCATGCGCTGTAGCCCTGCTGGAACATAATCATGTGCGTCAGCTCCTCGTTCCAGTCAACGCCCGCCGTTTCCGAACGCCATGTCGTGATTTGCGTAATCAGCTTGTCCTGTGCCTCTGCCTTGGTGTCCATAGCTTCCGAATCTGCCCCCAGCTTGGACATGATTGCCTGATAATAGTTGTTCAGGGACACCGTCCCAATCGCTCTTGTGTTCTCCGGAATCTTGGTTGAGGCCTGTGCCGTATTGAACAAGAGGCTGATGTCAACTGCATTCGTGCCATCACCGGTACCGCCCAAATCATCGGAGGTATAGGTATAGGTTTCCGTATTTCCCGATACGGTCGGCGCCATCAAGTTTTCAATCGTGCTAGCAGCAATCTTGAACTGCCCGCCCACCTCTGAAATCTGTCTTGATATGCAAAGTGCATTGACAATGGAAACGCCTGAAATCTGCTCTTCCTTTGCTGGATCGAAGGTCTTCGTGATTGTGTAGTTCGTAATTTTGCTGTCTGCAGGATCCGGCACAGCCGTTTGGGAAATCCTCGTTGGCACAGCCATGATACACTGCTTGTCATTGTCCCATCGGTAGGTCATCTGCTCATCCCCAAAGAAGTTGATGCCCCCCGTGCGAGCCTCGTCCATGCCGGCACCTCTCTGATGCTGCTCATTAAAGGTCGTCATCAAGGTTGCCGCTATATCAACCATGTTGTCAATATATCCCTTGTCCTCTGCAATCGTATCCGTCAAGGCTCGCAATTTCCCGTTTTCCGAACGGAAGTTGATGCCCGATTCCACGATTTCCACATTATAGTCCGTGATGCCATATTTCACATTGTTGATGGGATCCGATATCTTCAAGGTCAGCTTGCTGATTCCGTTCACCAAGGAAACGCCATTGGAAACAACGGAATACATGCCCCTGTCATCCTCATAGACCGTCACGTCCACATACTGCGAAAGCTCATCAATGACGGCATCCCTCTGATCCCGAAGGTCATTTGCCGATCCGCCGCTCGACTCAGCCATCATGATATTGCGGTTAAGCAGCACCACCTGCCCCGCAAGCTCGTTTGTTTTTTGCGTATAATTCTGCAAGTCCTTGTAGTTTGCAACAATCTGATCCTGCAACTGCGCCACAGCCGTCTGCAAGCGGTCGATTACCGTCGTACCTTTTTCTACAACAGTCGTGCGGGTCGGACCATCGCTTGCCGCATTGGAAAGCGATACCCATGACTGGTAAAATTCCTCCATTGCCTGCTTGAGACCGGTCTTGTCCGTATCATTGAAAATGGATTCCAGCTTGTCATAATTCACCTGCGTGGTCTCATAATAGCTTTTCGTGGAACTCTCATCCCAATATTGGCGATCCGCATAGATATTTCTCGCACGCGTAATGGACATGGAATCCACGCCATTCCCCAAAATAGCCTCGCCATAAGCCGTTGAGACCTTTTGCCCGCTCACCGATATGAGATTTACGCTCTGTCTGGAATACCCCTCTGTTGCCGCATTCGACAGGTTATGCCCTACTGTATTTAATGAAAGCTGATTGCCTGCGATTCCTCGCACTACCGTATTGAATCCGCCAAACGTTGAACTCATTTTTCTCCCTCATTTCCCTTACTGCGCATGAACCCTTCAGACATCTGCCTCAAACATCTTTCTTCCCCGCATCAGCTCCACGGACGAGCCTCCCGGAGGCCCGTAAATACTCCCTGCCTGCGTCTGATTCATCACGTTGATATTATAATCCACGAATTTCTTTTCGTTCTTCAACAACTTCTCTATTTCCGCACGTTTCCTTTTCAGGTCATTTTGCAGGTTGCCCACCTGCAAAAGAAGGCGCTCGACCGCATCTTTTTCCTGAGAAGCGGGCTGCGCCTTCACAAAGCCATGCATATCATTCTGCGACTTCGTCTCCAAAAACTGTCGCTGATCCTTTTCTGCTTGTCCCAGCTCAGACAGCATTGCCTCCATCTGCCTCACGGAATTCCTCACACCTGCCGCATCCGCCCGCCGAAGCAGTGCCTCGTTCAATCCATCCATAACCTTGCCCAGCTGACAGAGCAAAAGCATCTCTCTCCGAATAACCTTGACAGCATCCTTCATTGCAATATCCCCATATCTGTCCCAGACTTGCTGGCACCTATCTCCAACAAGCCCTCATGCTATGCACGAAACTCAAAATTTTTTCGATGTGACACAACATCCTGCCCGCCGCTCCCGTAGGCAGGCTCCACCCTTGTCCCGCCAATGCGGTTCAGCTGAATATTGACAGCATCCAACGCACCATGCACCAGAAGGGAGGTTTCCTTCTCATCCTTTTTCACCCGATCGACTGCCGAGGTCAAGGCTTCCTGCAGAGACGAAAACCGTTCCTGCAAATCAGCAGGAACAAGCTCCAGCATATCACTCATCTTCATATTGGGGCGCAGCCGTTTTTCTGCACACGCCAGCTTCAAGAAAACCTTTTGCCTTTCCTTTTCCAGTCCGGCAATTTTCCTTGCGCAAACGTTCTCCTTCTCCAAAATCTTGTCCAGTGCCGCAAGATTCAGCACCACAAGATGCTCTCGCTTTTTCCTGCCCAAGGTCTCCAGTTCCTCATAAATGGAAACCATCTGCTGCAAAATCCCCATGAATTCCTGCCACATAGTGTCCTCCATCAATAGCCGACCGGAAAGCCAAGCATCCTGCTTGCGATATTTGCCGAGGAAACGTCATATGTCCCATCCTCGATTGCCTTCGTGTAAAATTCCACCTTGTCCGGACGCGCATCATCCATTCCCTTCAATTTCTTCAGCATACTGCTGAAGCTCTGCCCATCACTGGAAATATGTACTTCATCCCTTACGTCTGTCCTGCCCATTGCAGACATGCGTTTCATGGAATGTGATGCATTTACTGTATATGCTCCTGCTATTGCTTGTATATTGCTATTGATATGCATGATCCTCACCACCCACTCATTTTCCTGATTTTTGCTGCCATTCCTTGCTCAACTTCAACAGGACTTCCCTATCCTTCTAACTATTTATCGAAAAAAAAAGCAAGAGACTTAACTCTCGCTTTTAAAAATTTTCCATGCTTGTCTTCTGTTTTCTGCAAATATCCCTGTTTTTCTCCCCTTATTGGCATTTCGCCGATAAGATTAAAAGTTCCTTGTCGTGTACATCCCGCCCTTTTTGCTGGCTGGCTTGCTCGGAGCAGCAGCCGCTTTTGCCACTACCTTTGCCTGCGTTGCCTGAAGCTCGTCACGAATTTTTTCTTGGCAGGTCATGCAGATCTTGCCCGTATAGATCATCGTTCCGCATTTCTCGCACGGATACCCTACTCTTACGCCCACTTGCTCAAAGCGTCCCTCGCGGATCATTCGATTGATCATCTTCTCCGATGCTCCGGTTGCCTCCACGATTTCCGTTATCTTGGCACCCTTATGATCCCGCACATATTCCAGAACCTCATGTTCCTTCTCCTGATACTTCTCGTAGCAATCCGGACACATTTTCCTGCCCATCTCCGCATAAAGCTTTCCGCAAACTGGGCAGTTCTTGATTTTGCCAGCCATTTTCCTCACTATCCTTTCCAAAAAATCCTTGTACGCACCTTCTGCCCGCCTATCAAGACGCTCCCAGTGCATGAAGCTTTCTCTTGTATATATTTCACCAAAAAATTCCAATTTCCTCTTTTTCGTACAAAAAAGAAAACCAAAAAATCCATAAGCCAGCGGAACAAATCAAGTTGCCAAAGGAAAATAGGCAAAGGCAGAGCAATTTCAATCGCAATGTGCTATAATAGTTGTGTGCCTCTCAAAAGGCACGGACATTTGCCAAGCAACAAGCATTATATAAGATAAAGGATGGTTTACATGGGATTCTTTTCAAAATTTCTACCGAAACGCAAGCCTGCAGAAATCAAAAACAACATTCCCAATGAGAAGAAAAATATCAAAAAAACCTTTGGGCTTTACTGCAACAAGCACCACAATACCGAAAAAGGGACGCTCTGCCCGAAATGCACGGCGCTTCTGGCAACGGTCATGACGAAGATGAACCGTTGCCCCTACGGTATCACAAAGCCGATTTGCGACCGTTGCGACCGTCCTTGCTTTGGAACAGCACCGACCAAGGAATTTCTGGAAATCATGAGTTCCACGCAGCGTAGCATGTTCTTCTCGCATCCCATGATGGCATTCAAGCATTTCCTCATGGGCATGGGCGTGGAGTACGCCAAGCAAAAACAGCAAAAGGAGCTTGACAAGAAACAGCAGGCAAAAGAAAAAAATGCAAAAGAGCGAAAAAAGAAGAAAAACGCATAAACAAGAAACAAACGGGAGGATGTCCAATGGACATCCTCCCGTCTCATTCTTTCTCCAGCCAATTCCTATTTCTTTACCAAGCGCAAAGACGGGGCTTCCTGCTTTGCCTGCGTTCCCGAGGAAATTTTGCTTTCCCTGCGTTCCCCATGCAAACCTATATTCAGGAGAATACCAACCGCCCCCATCGTAACCATGAGTGACGTGCCTCCATAGCTGATAAATGGAAGCGGAACGCCAACCACGGGAAACATGCCTGCTACCATGAACAGGTTGGCAATCGCTTGGCCCACAATCAGGATAAGGATTCCCAATGCTAGAATCTGTCCGTAAAAATCCTGCGCCCGATTGGCAACACGCATTGCATAAACCATGAAAATGCCAAACAGGAAAAAGACGAGAAGCGCTCCGATAAATCCGTTTTCTTGGCAAAAAATAGCAAACGCAAAGTCCGTATGCGCCTCAGGAAGGTACTCGTACTTGCTCACGCCAACGCCAAGCCCCATGCCCCACAGCTCTCCGGAGCCAATCGCAGACAAGGATTGCACCAGCTGGTATCCCGTATTCTGTGGATCTGCCCAAGGGTTCATAAAGGAAGTTATGCGCACCAGTCGATAAGGCTGCAGGACACACAGGCCAGCAACCGCCACAGCCATTATCACTGCACTCCATCCTACAAACTTCATCGACAGACCTGCAAGAACCATCATCAAAAACGGAACACCCAAAATAATGGCAGCCGTTCCCATGTCCGGCTCCATCTCGACCAGCGCCGCCATGACAATAATTAAGGCAAACGGCACATTGAGTGGCGTGATCTTCTTCCCCTTTTTGGCAACGGTTGACAAATAAGCCGCCTCCAGCAGGATCCCAACCAGCTTCGCCATCTCGGATGGCTGCATGGAAACAACCGGCAGCCATCTTCTGGAACCATTGACAACAACGCCAACCATCAAAACTACTATTAAAAGAACGATCATGAGAATCGTCAAAAAGGACATTTTCTTTTTCCACCAGTGATAGTCCACCCGCAAGCAGATTAGGAAAGCCACAAATCCGACGACCACGTTGATCGCCTGTTTTTTCAAAAAAAAGTATGGTGTCGCAAAATCAGTCTCTGCCAAGATGAAGCTGGAACTGAACACATTGACCATTCCTATCACGATGAGAATCCCCGTAATAGCGAGCAACGCCTCAACATCACTGTTCCAGAATTTTTTCCTAACAATCACGCACGTTCCCCCTCATGGAAAAACAACCTCGCAGCGGTTGATTTTTTCCCCAAATCCGCTGAATTTCCGCTCATACTCCGTCATGATATTGTCGGAACGATTCTCCGCATGAAGGTCAAAGGAAACATCCCGCACCGCAAGCCCTGCCTCCTCAAACTGTTCCAAGGAAAAATCAAACAGTGGCCGATTGTCCGTCTTGAAATGAAGCTCCCCTGACGGCTTCAAAAGCCTGCGGTACTTTTCAAGAAACCCAGCATGCGTCAGCCTCCGCTTCGCATGGCGTTTCTTCGGCCACGGGTCGCAGAAATTGACATAAAACCTGTCCACCTCGCCATGGGCAAAGATATTTTCAATATAATTGATATCAAAGACCAAAAGCCTTACGTTGGAAAGCTCCTTTGCCGCAATCTTCTTCGCCGCAGAGTAAAGCACGTCCTGCTGTGCCTCAATGCCGATGAAATTCACCTCTGGGCATCGCTCCGCCAGCTGGCTGATGAAATCGCCCTTGCCCGTGCCGAGCTCCACATGGAGAGCCGCCTCACGTCCAAACAAACTGCTCCAGCCTCCCTTCTTTTCCTCTCCCAGAGGCTGATCCTTGGAAATTACAAATGCATCGTATGCATGAATGGCTTCATCCACCCACGGTTTTCTTCTCAAACGCACGACCATTCTCCTTTGCTTGCAGATTCCTCAATCTATTTCTTTTCCAATCCATATTTTTTCAAGTAACGGTAGAGCGTCACGCGGCTCACATCCAAAAGGCTTGCCAACCTCGTCACGTTTCCGCCGGCTGCCTTCCACGCCTTCAAGAACACCTCGCGATTCTCCTTCCACTTGTTGTCCGGCTTCACGTCCCCCATAACATTGACATCCGCCGGACGGATCACCGTATCCGAGGTATGAAAGAAAGCATACTCCAAAACATTTTGCAGTTGCTTGATATTCCCTGGCCAATCATAGTCCTTCAGCATTTCGATTGTCTCAGGAAGGATCTCCTTGGCTGCCATCTGATGCTGTTCCGCAAGCTCCGAAACGATATGCACGGCAAGACGGGGAATATCCTCCCGCCTGCTTCTGAGCGACGGCATGCGAATCACGCTTTTAGAAACCACATCATACAAGTCCTTGGAAAAAAGGTCTCTCTCCACCAGCCGCTTTAAATCGCTGTCACATGCCGCAATGATGCGTACATCCACAGAACGCTCCATGCGCTCCCCATTCCGTCTTGTCTTGCCGGAAAGCAAAATCTTTGCCAGCTTGTCCGCAATGGCTCTGGGCATTTTTTCCACCTCATCTAAAAACAAGGTACCGCCCGAAGCAAGCTCCAGCCTTCCCTGCTGGCTGTTCTCCTGCGTAAGCACAGCTCCAAAAAGCTCCTGCTCCAGACGCTCAGGCGTAACATCACCGCAACGAAGAGAAATCAAGGGCCCTGCCGCACGAGGACTTGCCTGATGGATTCCATGTGCCATACGCTGCTTGCCTGTGCCGGCCTCTCCCTGAATCAGGACATGATTCCTGTTCTTTGCCACGCGTGCCGCCTTGTCCCGAACGCTTGCGAAATTCATTCCTTCGCCCACCATAGAACCCAGCGTGTACTTTGCCGTATATCCTGCCGCATGTGCCACCAATGTACGAAGCTCCTCGATTGGCATAGACACCACAGCCACGCTCTTTGCGCCCTGCATGCCATCATGTTCGAGAGGAACTACCGTCATGATGTCCTCATAGGTCTTGGACTGGGTAATCCATGTCACCTCTTTATTGTAGGAAGGAATTCCACGAAACCCCTTGTTTATCGGCGTATGCTTATAATTCATAATAACATTTTTCAGATTCGCCGGCTCACCTGCCACTTCGCCAAACTGCTCCAAGCGAGTCCTTCCCATCTGATTGGCATAAGCGACTTCACCACCAGACATCACATGATAGGCAGCAAACGGCGTTGCACTTAGAATTGCTTCCTTCGCCCGAAGCAAAAGGGTATCCTCCAAATGCTTCTCCATAGAGGTACGCATCGTAAGGAGCAGCGATATCAACGCATCCTGCGGCATATCTCCCTGTCCCGTCGAAACCATAGAAATAAGATATCGGCATTTCCCACCTGCGAAAACCGGTACGGAACAGGAATCACCGCACTGGCATTCCCTTACCCACATCTCAGTCCCAAACAGCCAAAAGGGAGCCTTCTGTTCCAACGCAATGCTGATACTTGAGGTGCCAATCTCCTCCATTCCAATACGCACACCCTCCATATCACTGGCAGGCACTCGATAAAATGGCTGGGCATACCCCTTCAGCACCACGCAATCCGCGTCCAGCAAAAAAAGCCCCACACTGTATTTCCGAAAAAAATCCTTAATTCCCTCACAAATGCTCTCAAGGTAACGAATCGCACCTGCATGCTTTCCCTGAAGTCTTTCCAGCTCCTTGTCCCAAAAACGATGCGACAGGTTCATCACATTGGAAGCAATTCCAAGCTCCTGACTCCTTCTCCAAGAGGACGCTACCCACGGATGCACGTTCGGATCCAAAATGCCATCCTCTACAAAGCTTCGATAGTAAGCCTCGATCTTTTCCTTGCTTCGATGCCCTCTGATCATCAAGAACGTCCCTCCCTGCCAAAACACTACTGCACGATTCATTGTAGCAAGCATTGCCCTCCCCTGCAATCGTTTTTAAAAAAAAGTTTACAAAACAATAGATTTTTTTAGTTTTTTCCCATAGTATTTACACGCAAAACGTTCACTGCCCCAAATTGCCACAGCAGAATCTTATAACGCCATTGTTCAAGAAAATGCAATAAGCATTTTCCTTCCAATTCGCATTTCAACGAAGCGGGATATATGCTCACCGCTTGTTTAAATTTGGTTTCCCCCACTTACAGCAAGCTGTTGAAAAAGGGGACATCTTAGCTTCGTTATAACGGCTTTGCCATTTCAACGCAAGCCCTTTTCTAGGCGCCCCTTTCACCTCATGGCTATTGATCGACACGCCGAATATCTGCACCAAGCCCCACCAGTTTGTCCACAAGGCAATCATAGCCACGGTCAATATGATGGATATAGCCAATCTGCGTCTCTCCCTCTGCTACCAAGCCCGCCAGCACCATAGCAGCACCGGCACGGAGATCTGTAGCCTTGACTTGGCATCCAGTCAGGCCATCAACGCCTTCCACAATGGAAGTACGCCCATCTATCTTGATATGTGCGCCCATCCGCTTCAGCTCGTCTACATGCATAAACCGATTCTCGAAAACAGTTTCTGTCACCATGCCAGTCCCATTTGCCACAGCAATCATTGCCATAAACTGTGCCTGCATGTCTGTTGGGAATCCTGGATACGGCAGTGTCTTGATATCTACTGCCTTCATGCGTCCGGCGCATTTCACCCGAATCCCATCAACATTTTCTTCTATCTGCGCACCAGCTTCCTTCAGCTTTGCAATCACAGGCTTCAAATGCTCGCTGATGGCATTCTCGATGTACACATCACCCTGCGTCATTGCCGCAGCCACCATATATGTGCCTGCCTCGATGCGGTCAGGAATAATCGCATAGCTGCGTCCTACTAGCTTCGGACGGCCTTCGATCTTGATAACATTCGTTCCCGCACCACGAATCTTTGCCCCCATAACATTGAGATAATTGGCAAGATCCACGATTTCCGGCTCCTGCGCCGGATTTTCCAGCAAAGTGACACCCTCTGCCATAGAAGCCGCCATCAAGATATTCTCCGTGGCACCAACACTCGGAAAATCCAAATAAATCTTTGCACCCTTCAATCCATTCGGTGCAACTGCCTCGATATAGCCATGACCGCTGCGAATTTCTGCACCAAGAGCCTCGAATCCCTTTAAATGAAGATCAATAGGCCTTGTGCCAATCGCACAGCCGCCGGGCAAAGAAATCTTCGCCTTCCCGCAACGCGCTAAAAGCGGTCCCATGATGAGAAAGGACGCCCGCATCTTTCTCACAAGGTCATAGGGTGCCTCACAGCAAGCAATATTCGTACTGTCTACGAACAGCTGCCGCTCCTCCTCATGAAACACGGCATCTATTCCCAACTTTTTCAAAACCTCAGTGATGGTATACACGTCCTCAAGTGCCGGCACATCATCTAAAACACTTGGCTTATCCTGCCCCAAAAGAGCGGCTGCAATGATAGGAAGCACTGCATTCTTTGCCCCGCTGATTCTTACGCGCCCTTCTAAACGACGACCACCATTTATAATCAACTTTTCCATTCTGCGCCCGATATCCTCCCAAGCATATCAAACTAAATAAAGCATTATGAACTAGTTTACCATCATACCAGCAAACTGACAAGTCAAAAGACAGGATTAGTCTCCAGTTTTTTCTACCTGCAAAACAGAATGAACTACATTTTCAATGATATAGTCTGTTGCGAACCGCGTTTCCTTGGAAACCGTTTCCTTTTTCGTTCCCAAAAGGTTCACCTTGCGTTCCTCCTGCGCAGGATTCTCCTTTGCCGCCTTGATTGCTGCCTTGATTGCCTTCTTTTGCTCCTTTTCGCTCAATGGAACAGCAGGGGCTCCAGGAGATATGATAATCTCATTGTTGCTTCCCGTCTGAAGGAACTCCCTCAGCTTTTCCTTCGTCGATACAGGCGCACCATCCTCTGCCAGCAAAGCTCCCGCATTTTGTGCTGCAAGCTGTGCCACAGGAATCAGTCCTCCCCCTCGAATATCTAAGTGCAGAGTACCTGGAAGCTGATTCTTAGGTACTGTATAAGGAATCGTCAGAGTTTCATTTTCCTTTCGATAAGGATGAATGACTGTCTTGAAGTTCACGGTTTCTCCCGGCTTTACGCTAGGCTTGTCCGGCGTTGCTGAAATCAATGCCGCAGTCCTTCGCTCCGCTGCCATCGTAACGTCCACCTGCACACCAACAATCTCAGATTCTTTTTCTGCATCCGAGCATAAAATGTTCATCGCCTGAATGAGATCCAATACCGCAACCTGACCAACATCCGTTGCATTGTAGAAAATATTCCTGCGCTTTGCCATGCCATTTTCCGCTGCATCTGTACGAATGGAGAAGCTGACATCTGCCGAGCATCCGCTAAGCCCATCGGAAACCTGGCTCATAGACGAATATGCCATGCTCGCGCTAAGCTGCGGAAGCAATGTCTCATCATAGACAATGCGAGTTCCATACGTCCTTTCCACACCAAGCGTATTATCCTTCACATGAACATTCACGGGAATTGCCACGGGATATACGCCAATCTCACCTGCAATGCCCGCCGTTCTGTCTTGGCTGACTCTCCCAATAACTCGACCGATATTTGACATCTTCATACCGGCTGTCGGTCCAGACATGCCACCCAAAACAGTTGCGTCCGTCATGAAATAACTGACGTTTCCCGTATGCATGTAGGAATGCCCAAAAGCTAAGACTCTGTTCCCATCTACCGCCGTAACGGTTCCTGTTGCACCGACATTATAATCTCCGCAGGCAAGTGCAACACCAACAGGGCTTCCCGGCACCAATCCTGCAAATTCCGTATTCTCCGAACCAGAGCCTCCCAGAAGCACAGCATCCGTCAAACTCTCATTATGCTGAAACACATGCTCCTTCAAATAGTTCATGCCGGCATTATCAAATCCGGAAACCGTGAATACAGCTTTTTCCTCCAACTGTCCATCTGCCTGAACACCCACAGGAGACGTTTCCTCCTCTGCTTTCTGCTCAGGAAGTTCCACTGCGATTTTCTCAGCCGAAGCCTCGTCCTCCGAAGGTTCCTCTCCCGAAGGTTTTTCTGTCGAATCCACTTGGGATTCCTCTCCACCCGCAGAGCCTTCCTCAACAGAAGCTTCCTTTTCCTCTGCAGGTGCTTTTTCTTCAGCAGACACATTTTCCTCAGGTGCTGCTTCCTTTTCCTCGGCAGGCACTTCCTTTTTCCCGGTACCCTCCTCTAATGGCTTTGCTTCTTCCTGCTTACTTTCAGTGCCTGCAGCTTCTTTTTCCTTCTTTTCCTTCCGCTCTTTTTCCTCGTCCGCGCGTTTTTTCTCAGCAACTGCCTTGAGGTCAATCAAGGGCTTTCTTGCCTTGTTTTTATCATCCGGCATATCCCAAAGCTTTACCATTTCCTCTGCCGGCGTAAGGAAGAAGGTCGTTCTCTTCATATCCTTGAAGCCAATGGACACGGCACCCACCAAATAATCATCTACATAAACAGGGCTACCGCTCATCCCTTGCAAAATTCCCCCGTTTTCCTCCATCAATGGGCCATACGCCCGAACCATAATATACGGCATAGACGTACCGGAACGGGAAATGCCGATAATCTCCACATCAAAGGAACGAAGCTCGCCAGTCTCATCCATGACCGTATAAGCCGTCCCCGTCATGCCCTTGTAAACATCACTGACCGGCATGATTGGAGGCATTGCACTTGCCGGCGTTACCTGCATTTCCAAAAAAGCTGCCATCATACCGGCAAACAATGCCTTTCTCCATCTCTTACGCAAAAAATTCACCTCCATACTAGACGAAAAATTTTCTCACCTTTGTAATTATCATCATTCCTTCGGAAGTATCAGCAAAGCACTTCCTACCCGCCGTTCTCCTCCATCCGAAGGAGAATTTTGCACCGTGCCTTCGACCACCAGCTCACTGGATCCACCGCCGTCAAAATTCATGGCATCCACGCAACCATACTGCTTCAAGAGGCTTGCCCACTCCGTAAGGGAACAGCCATGGCTGCTCGCCTGCCTGCCATCTACAACAGCCAGAACATAATTCCCTTCCTTTGTGACACCAAACGCGCTGCGCGGTGCGCGTCCGTGGCGAATATCCGACGGAAATTCCTCCGTTTCCGCTGTCACATGCACATTTCCATGATCCAGCAGCCTAGGCCCTGCCCCCATGACCTGCTCCGCTTGGTTCCATACATTCCCAAGATCCTGCTCCACCGTCACATCGTCACCGATTACCACAGTATCAAAGGCTTCCTTTGCTGCGCCATGAACGGAAATCACCATGCCATCCTCCGGAATCGGCGTATTGCCTATCCCGATATCCACAACCTTGCCATCCTTTACAATGTATTCCCGCCCATACTCGTTCGTCCTCGTTGCAGGCCCGTAAAAACGATTGTAAACAACCAAGCTGTCTGCACCTCTCTCGGCATCCACGCCGCCGACAGGCCAAGATACATCTCCAATTGTTACCATTCCGCTGTAATTCGGTTTTCCGAAAATAACCGATCCATCCTGCATGATCCCCATTGCCGTTCGAGAAATATAAGTTGTCCCCGCAATCAGCCCATCAATCTTGAGATTGCCAAGGATATCTCCGTTGCCTGCAAAATAGCTGGCGTTGACACCCGCTACCGCTTCATATTCGTCTGCAATATAGCTGACCGTCCCCAAGCCTGGAACCTGCCCATCATCAAGAGCCGGCTGAAGCTTGTATTTGCTGCGATCTGCTTCAATGAAGTAAGCCGTCACCGGCCCATCGCTGTTCCATCTCGAATAAATCGTCTTTTTGAGTCCGGGAGCCAGCTGAATCTGCGTAAAATCCCTCGTCGGTCCAGGCATGCTGACCCCCAAAAGGCTCTCATCCATCTCCAAGGCACTCGGATTCTGAGACCTTTTCAAAACATCAATATAAACTCTCGCGGGGTGCTGCAGCTTTTCCACCTTGTACTCCGCAGCTTCCTTCAGCGCTATCCTGACTTGAAGATTGTTCCTTTTTTCCTCGTAAGCAACATTTTCAATCATATCATTGCGAATCGTATCCTTCTTGAGCTTCTTAGCGGAAACTCCTTTCATTTCGAGAACAATCTCCCTGCCATCCTCTGCCGTCCTTGCCTCATAGGAAGACGGCATGCGATCCATATCAAAAACAATGCGGTCATGCTCCTCACCCGCGTGAAAACGGACATTGGATATCATCGAAGGCGATGCCGCAAAAGCAGATGCCTGAAAGCAACACCCCAATACCGTACCCAATACGAGATTCCTCTTGGAAAAAAACTTCATCAAAGCAAGACCTCCAAATCACAACAACGGCACTCTGCAATGCAGGCAGAATGCATCGAACACAACAACACTAAATAAGACGTACACTAGTATATCATATTTCAAGAAAAATAAAACAGCGGAATATCACCATATTCCGCCATTTTCTATCATTTTTTCAAATGTTGCGCACGTTCCATCGCATCCTGCTGAAGCACAGACGGTGCAAGCTGCTTGTAAATCAGGTCAGCAAGCCCTACGCCGCCACCGTCTGCGGTTTGCTTCATCAGCTCCGAGTCCCGCATATCCTCAAAGATGTTCATTGCATTCGACTTCTTGAACATCGCATTCTCCGGAACGGTCTTCCTCATCTGACGGTACATCATCTGCAGAAACATCGTCTCAAAGCCCTTGCAGGCTTCCTTGAGCTGCTTGTCCTGCTCGTTGATATTTGCCGTATTTACGATATGATTCGTCCCATGCTCCGTTGCCAGCTTCCTCTGCGCTTCCTCCAGCATTTTGGAAAAATCCGCCGATTCCGCCGCCATGGCTGCCGAGTCATAACTGTTGTTCGTGGGAAATCCCGCTACGCCAACAGCACCAACCTGCATGAAAATCCCTCCTTAAATAATCTCCAGATCTGCATGGATTGCACCTGCGGCCTTCATTGCCTGCAAAATGGAAATCATGTCGCGCGGCGTAGCCCCTACGGAATTCAATGCGCCTACGATATCCGCAACATTTGTCGTTGATTCCATGACAATCGTCTTTGCATTATCCTCCGATGCCTCCGTATCGGTTGCCTTGGTCACTACCGTCGTGCCATAAGAAAACGGTGCCGGCTGATTTGCATCCTCTGACTGGGCAACCTTGATAGTGAGTCCCCCCTGCGTGATAGAGCAGTAATCCACTGAGACATTTCCGCCCATGACCACGGTACCTGTCCTCTCATTGATGACGACCTTGGCAATATTGTCAGGCGTTACTGGAAGTTCCTCAATGCTTGCCACGAAGCCAACTACATTGCCCCGATAATAGGACGGAATCGCTACGTCGATACGTCCGGGATTCGTTGCCCTTGCAATCCCCCCATACTGCGCATTGATGGCAGAAGCAACTCGTGCCGCTGTCGTGAAATCCGCCTTGGCAAGCGAAATAGACAAGTTGCCATTCGTCCCGATATCATCCTCTACCGTACGTTCCACAATAGCCCCATTCGGTGTCAGCCCAACCGTTGGAAAGTTCTTCTGTACGCCCTGGCCGCCATTTCCTGCCATGAAGCCACCCGTTGAAACGGCTCCCTGCGCAACCGCATAGACCGTCCCGTTGCCTGCGCGAAGCGGTGTCTGCAAAAGAGTTCCGCCCTGCACGCTCTTGGCATCGCCAATGGAGGATACCGTCACGTCCAGCGCATCGCCTTCTCTCACAAATGGGGGAAGCGTCGCTGTCACCATGACTGCCGCAACATTCTTGGGCTTGAGCGTTGCCGCCTCAATGGAAACGCCATAGCTTTTCAGCATATTGACAACGGACTGAATCGTTTCCGTCGTCTTGTTGGAATCTCCCGTACCGTTAAGACCGACAACCAAGCCGTATCCCATCAGCTGATTGGAGCGAACACCCTGCACTCTGGAGATATCCTTGATGCGCGTAACCGCAGAATCCGCAAAAGCAGGTGTCAGGTTCACGCCCAAAAGGCACACAGCAATGGAAGCGATTGCAATAATTTTTTTCATAATTTCTCCCTCATCAGAACAAGATATTGAATATTTGCGTCAGGATTCCCTGCCTCTGCTTTGCATTGAGTGGGCCCTTTCCATCAAAATGCACCGTGGCATCCGCCACCTGCGTGGACAGCACCGTATTGCCCGAGCTCACATCGTCCTGCCGCACAATGCCCCGAAGGGTAATCTTGTGCTCATCCTTGTTCTGCCAAATGGACTGCGTTCCCTCGACCACCATATTGCCGTTTGGCTGAACCTCCACGACCGTCACAGTCAAGTTTGCCTTGACCCGGTTCGTATCCGTTGCCGAGCCATCTGCCTTAAAGGAATCCGAGCCGCTTGCCGAAGCCGCCGCCAAAAAGCCAAAGATTCCCGTACCTGCACTCAAGCTCTGGTTGCCGGACTTCTTGTTGGAATTCGTCTTGGCAGCCGACAGGGACGTAGTTTCGCTGATCACGATCGTCAAAATGTCTCCCACGTTATGCGCCTTGCGATCTGCAAAAACGCTCCACATCTGCCCATCATTGTCCGTCCAGAGCGACTGTGCGGAAGCCGCCGGCATAGCAGCCAACGAGCCTGCCAACGCCAAAACCAGCAACCTTCCTGCCTTTATGTTTTTCATATCCCTCACCTCTTTGTATACAGCAACTCATCCGTATTTCCTACGAAATCAATTCCACGGTCGACGCATCCACTACCCTGCCTCGCAATATCTTTCTGGAGACCGCATTGCGGACACGAATCACATGCCCAATACGCCCCCGTTCCATAGCAACGCCTTCCATGCTGACCCGTACCCCATGATGCTCTGCTATCATGGTAATAGATGACCCCACGTCCATAACCACAGGCGTTTGCAGCATTCGCTTCGTCAGCAAAGTCCCCGAACGGATTGCCCTTGCTGGTACCTGCCCGATAGCATCCTGCACGCTTGTCAGATAATCTGCGCCTCGATGAACAAGCTCAACCTCCTCTAAATGCACGTCATCGTTCCCAATGGGATGCTCCAGAAACAAGTCTTTTTTTGCTACCAGCACCTGCTCGTAAACCTTCAGCCGGAAATAGCAAATTGTTCTCCTAAAATGCTTGCCGTCCAAAAAGGCATTGATATGAGCAGGAATCAATGCACCATACTCAATCCTTTTCGGAAAGCTTACCTCGCAAGTGATTTCCCCATAAGGATGAAGCAAGTCCTTGGGTGCACGCATCAATACAATTTCATGCCGCCTGTTCTCTCCTATATTCTGGAGTTCCTCCTCCAAGCCTGCCTTTGCAATCTCTACCATTTGGCTCGATGGCAAAACCTGGGAATACTGCGCCGCCCATGCCATGGGAAGGAAAAAACAGCCACCCAGCAAAAAGCACAGAATGGCTGCCATTATTTTTTTCATCATCGCTTCAGCCCATTTGCCGTTTCCAGCATGGAATCCGCTGTCGTAACCGCCTTGGAATTGGACTCATACGCACGCTGCGCAACAATCATGTCAACCATTTCCTCAACAATCTGAACCGATGACATCTCCAATGCGCTCTGAATCAGAGTTCCTGCGCCTTCCTCGCCCGGATTGCCCTCGATTGCATCTCCCGAAGCCGCCGTAACCCGATAAAGATTCTTTCCAATCGCCTCAAGCCCCGCAGGATTGACAAAACGGGCCAACGTAATCTGCCCGACCTGCTGCGGCTGGTCACTGCCTGCCGGCTTGCAGGAAACACGCCCGTCCGAGGAAATCGTAATGGTATCGCTCGGTGCCGTTTCGTCCAAGGTAATGCCATCGGCCAAAGGATAGCCATCTGTCGTAACCATCCGCCGATTGGAATCCAGCTTGAACGTGCCGTCTCTCGTATAAGCAGTCGTGCCATCCGGCATCTCTATTCGAAAGAAACCTTCTCCCTCAATCGCAACATCAGTCGGGTTCGCTGTCGTCTGCACAGGTCCCTGCGCAAAGACGCGCTGCGTTGCCGCTACTCTCGTGCCAAGGCCAATCGCCAGTCCCGTAGGGTACTGGGAATCCGCACCGCTCTCCGCACCTGCTCCCCGAAGATTCTGGTAGACCAGATCCTGAAATTCCGTCCGAACCTGCTTGCCGCCGTAGGTATTTACATTGGCGATATTGTTCGCAATTACATCAATATGCTTCTGCTGGCCGACCATGCCCGATGCTGCCGACCACATTGCTCTCATCATAAAGCAACTTCCCCTATTCCTGCCATCATTGGCCCATAAATTTTCGTATCCATCAAAAATATATCGAATTTATCCAAAAAAACTTAACTGCTTCAACGTCTGTCTATCCTATCGAGCCGCACCAACCTCAGTAACCGATTTCTCCAGCATCGCATCCTGTGTGACAACGGCCTTGGAACCAGCCTCATAAATACGTTGATTCGCAATCAGGTTCACCATCTCTGTCACTACATTGGAATTGGATCTTTCCAAACAGCCCTGCTGTATTTCTCCTGCCGCTGGACGGGGTTCAGCACCTTCTTGCGGCACCCAAAGATTATCGCCCTGCTTGCGCATTGCCCTATAATTGTCCCCAAAGGAAACCAGCATCAGCCTGCCGATTTGCTGTCCCTCTGACGTAATGCTCCCATCAGCCCCAATGCTAATGCTCGTTGCATCCGGCGGAATCGCAATCGGACGTCCCTGCGTATTAAGCACCGGCTGTCCCTTGCGTGTCTGCAGCTGCCCCGATGCAGCGCGATAAAAAGAACCATCCCTCGTGTACCGAATCCCCTGCGGTGTCTGTACCCCAAAATAACCATCGCCGGAAATTGCTACGTCCAATGGGTTTCCCGTTGTCTGAAAAGCTCCCTGCTCATGATCCGGCGCTACCTCGGCAATGGCAGAACCAAGCCCCAACGTGCCAACAGCCGGTGCCTTGCTCCCAAGATGGAAGCCCTTGAAGGACGTAACCTTTGTCCTCGGATCATCGTCATTGATTCGACGAATCAGCATCGGCTCAAACTCCTTGCTGATTGCCACATCCTTCTTGAATCCTGCCGTGCCGGAATTTGCCAAATTATTTGCGATCGTATCTGTGCGATGCGTCTCCGCAATCATGCCGGAAGCAGCCGTATACAAGCCACGCCACATAACCTGTCACCTCATATTCATCAAGTATCACTTGCGCTTGAACTTCGTATTTGTTGCCTTCCCGTCAAATCCAGAGAACACATCCAATGCCTTGCCGCAACCAAGAGCCACGCAAGAGAGAGCATCCTCTGCAACCGATGTTGGAATCTCTGTTTCCCTGCGGATCAGTTCATCCAGCCCATAAAGCATTGCACCACCGCCTGTCATAACGATTCCGCGATCCATGATATCCGCAGCCAGCTCCGGCGGTGTCTCCTCCAGCACCTTCTTCACGCATGCAATGATGCTTTCCACAGACAGCGACATGGCCTCCGAAGCCTGTGCGGTCGTAACATGGATGACCTTGGGCAATCCGGAAAGCAAGTCCCTTCCACGTACCTCCATTACCTCATTGCGTGCATCTTGAAATGCTGCTCCGACACTTATCTTGATATTTTCTGCCGTGCGTTCTCCAATCATCACATTGAATTCACGCTTCACATAAGCGATGATGTCCGAATCAAAACGATCTCCTGCGATACGCAGGCTGGCACTCATGACAATCCCGCCCAAGCTGATCACCGCAATGTCTGTCGTTCCTCCGCCAATATCCACGACCATCGAGCCATAAGGCTCCGAAATGTCCAGCCCTGCGCCAAGTGCCGCTGCCAGTGGCTCTTCTATCAACTGCGTACTTCTTGCCCCTGCCTGCTCGGCAGCCTCCTGCACCGCGCGCTGCTCCACCATCGTAACGCCTGATGGAATACAGATCATGATGCGGGGCCGAAACACAAAGCTCTTTCCTACTACCTTTTCGATGAAATGGCGGAGCATCCGCTCCGTAACATCATAATCTGCGATAACACCCTCGCGAAGCGGACGAATCGCCACGATGTTTCCCGGCGTACGGCCGATCATCTGCCTTGCTTCCTCGCCAATGGCAAGCACTCGGTTCGTATCCTTGTCAATCGCAACAACAGACGGCTCACGAAGCACGATGCCCTTGCCCTTCACATAAACAATGGCATTCGCCGTTCCCAAATCTATACCTATATCCATGTTCATCCCAAACATAAGAAAAAACAATCCCCTTCCGAAACACAACCCATGCCAAACAAACCTGCAAGAGAAGAATCTCCCACACAGATAATATATAATAAAACCCACCGCATGACAATACCAAAACATGCTTTTCCTTTCAGCTTTCTTCTTTTGCGCATCTCCATAAAGCTGCTTCCATCCATCATGCTTTTTATTTCCGTCCTATTTCACAAATACTTGAAAAAGCTCCCGTATCCCATGCAATCTTGCTTCCATCCGGAAAAAAAGCCTAAAAAATTTGAATACAACGAATTTTTAAAGCTTTCCTTTTGCAATTTACATTGACAGTTCTCCTCAGAAAATGTTACGATGGTGATATCTAGGGGTTACATCTCTATCAATTCATTCTCAGGGGGTAAAAGCAACATGAACAACAGAAGAAAAATCGTCGTTATCGGTGCCAGCAATGTCGGCTCTGCCGTCGCAAACAAGATTGCAGACTTCCAGCTCGCAACGGAAGTTGCACTCATTGACCTCAACACGGACAAGGCATGGGGCGAAGCAAAGGACTCCAGCCATGCTACCAGCTGCGTTTACAGCACAAACATCAAGTTCTACCTTGGCGACTATGATGACTGCAAGGACGCTAATATCATCGTCATCACCGCAGGCCCTTCCATTCGTCCGGGCGAAACGCCTGACCGCTTGAAGCTTGCCGGAACGAATGCAAAGATCATGCAGTCCGTCTTCGGTGAGATTGCAAAGCGCACGAAGGAAGCCATGATCATCATGATCACGAATCCTCTTGACGTTGCAACCTATGTCGTCTCCACCCAGTTTGATTATCCGCGCAACCTTATCCTCGGCACTGGCACGATGCTCGAAACCTACAGGTTCCGCCGCATCCTCGCTGATAAGTACCAAGTAGATCCGAAGAACATCAACGGCTATGTTCTCGGCGAGCATGGCAACAACGCCTTTGTTGCTTGGTCAACGACTGGCTGTGCCGGCTTCCCGATTGAGCTTCTCGACCAGTATTTCCACAAGACAGAGCCTCTTGACAAGAAGGCTATCGAAAATGAGCTGGTGCAGGTTGCTTATGATGTCATCAACCGCAAGGGCTTCACGAACACGGGAATCGCAATGGCAGCATGCCGCTTCATCAAATCTGTGCTTTATGATGAGCATACGATCCTCCCTTGCTCCGCTGTCCTCGATGGCGAGTATGGAATCCACGATGTAGCGCTTTCTATCCCTCGCATGGTTTGCGCGGATGGCATCATGCGTTCCTTTGAGATCAATCTCACGGATGCAGAGCTCGAAGCACTCCACGCAGCAGCAAAGAGCGTTCGTTCCGCACTTGACGGCGCAGGCATCAAATAATTTTCAAATGGTCGATTTTTTCGCAGAGGCAGAGATTGCCTCTGCTTTTTTATAACGCCATTGTTCAAGAAAATGCCATAAGCATTTTCCCTCCAATTTGCGTTTCAACGAAGCGGGAGATATGCTCACCGCTTGTTAAAATTTGGCTTCCCCCACTTACAGCAAGCTGTTGAAGAAGGGGACATCTTAGCTTCGTTATGCAAAAAGCGGATTCGTGCAGCAATCACACGAATCCGCTTTCTCTTATTTCTATTTTGGATTTTTTTTGTTTGTTTCATTCAATCGCGAAACAAACATACGCGCTTTCTCCAGCTCTGCCTGTTTCTGCTTCGCCATGATGGCACTTGCCGCACGATGCAGACGGCTCTGCATGGTGTTCGTGCATTTTATGCAAAGCTTCCCCTTAACAATCGGAGCACCGCACACGCTGCACGGATAGCTGACCTGAAACTCCATCGTCTCGAATCGTCCCTCACGGATCATCTGCCTCAAAAGCGGAAGGGTCGCACCCGTTGCCTCGATAACCTCCTGCTGCGTCGCATGCGGATGATCCCTGACATAGTGAATGACCTCCGTTGCTATTTCCTCTTCCTTCGCATAACAGTCCCTGCAAAGCCTCCGACCGCTGATATCCACGAAGGGCTTCCCACAAATGGAGCAATTCTTTATTTTTTGTTGTGGCTTCATCATGACCATATCGACTTCGCCTACCTCAAAATTCCTGAAACCTCTTCACCAGCCATACCCTTATAACGCCATTGTTCAAGAAAATGCCATAAGCATTTTCCCTCCAATTTGCGTTTCAACGAAGCGAAAGTTTGCTCACCGCTTGTTAAAATTTGGCTTCCCCACTTACAGCAAGCTGTTGAAGAAGGGGACATCTTAGCTTCGTTATAGTAGTAGCTTCTCCATATTTTCCGAATTTCCTTCTCGAAAGTTTCATTTCACCCAAGAGCGCTCTTCTCAGCAGGTATGGCATTCCTCATAAATTCCTGCCTTCTTGAGTGTATTGACTACCGTTTCACCGATATGGGCAACCGTATCTGCAACCTCGATGCCCACTGCATTCAGCGCCTTAATCTTGTCAGCAGCCGTTCCCTTGCCCCCTGCAATGATGGCGCCGGCATGTCCCATACGCTTGCCCGGAGGCGCTTGCCGACCAGCTATGAAGGCAGCGACCGGCTTATCCTTCATGTTCTCGGCGATCCACTTTGCTGCATCCTCTTCCGCCGTGCCGCCAATCTCGCCAATCATCAAGACAGCTTTCGTTTCAGGATCGTTCTTGAAAAGTTCCAGCGCATCAATGAAGTCCGTCCCCTTGACAGGGTCACCGCCAATGCCGATAGCAGTCGTCTGCCCGATGCCTGCCGCAGACAGTTGAAAGCTTGCCTCATAGGTCAAGGTCCCGGAACGAGAGATTACCCCTACATGGCCTTTCTTGTAAATATATCCCGGTATAATACCAAGCTTGCACTCATCTGCAGTCAAAATACCGGGGCAGTTCGGCCCAATTAAACGTGTTTTCTTCCCTTCCATGTAACGGCAAACCTTTACCATGTCCTGCACAGGAATATGCTCCGTAATGCAGACAACCAAGTCAAGTCCCGCATCTACGCCTTCCATAATGGAATCGGCTGCAAAGCGAGCAGGCACATAGACGACAGAAGCTGTAGCCCCAGTTGCTTCCACAGCATCCTTCACCGTATTGTAGACAGGCACGCCCTCCACACATTGGCCGGCCTTTCCCGGAGTCACGCCTGCCACGATTTTCGTTCCATACTCCAGCATTTGCTTCGTATGAAACGTTGCTGCCTTGCCAGTAATCCCCTGAACAATAACCTTTGTATCTTTATTTACTAAAATTCCCATCTCGACAGGCCTCCTTAGGCATTTTCCGCTTCTTTAACGAGCTTAACAATCTGTTCCGCGCCGCCTTCCATGGTTGGAGCCATAATGACGTTCTTGATTGGTGTGTTTTTGAGAATCTCCCTCCCCCGTTCCACATTCGTTCCTTCCAGACGAACCACAACGGGAACAGGAATGGACTTCCCATCCTCGGAGATAATCTTTGCAGCCTCCACAATGCCCTCAGCCACCAAATCGCACTTATTGATGCCGCCGAAGATGTTCACAAAGATTCCCTTGGATTGCCCGCCATCCAGCATGATGCGGAATGCCGCTGCAATCTTCTCTGGTGTAGAATCACCGCCAACATCCAAGAAATTCGCTGGCTCTCCGCCATAATACTTGATAATATCAACGGTTGCCATAGCAAGACCGGCACCGTTTACCATGCAGGCAACGTCCCCTCCCAGATTGACATAATTGAGGTCAGCCTTCGATGCGGCACGTTCCTTTGGATCCTCCTCCGTCTCATCACGCATTTCTTCAATGTCAGGATGACGGAAAAGTGCGCTGTCATCAAAATTGAGCTTTGCATCCAGCGCAATAACATCGTCCGCCTCCGTCACGACCAACGGATTGATCTCCGCAAGAGAACAGTCCTTGCCGATAAATGCACGATACAGGCAGCCCATCAAATTCGCAGCCTTGCGAATCGCAGGTTGCGGGATATTCATAGCGTATGCCATGCGGCTTGCTTGGAACGGTGCCAGCCCAATCGCAGGATCAATATATTCCTTGATAATCTTATCTGGCATCTCAGCCGCTACCTTCTCAATCTCCATGCCGCCTTCTTCGGAACCCATCATGACCACGCGAGCCGTCTGGCGATCAATGACAAAGGAAAGGTAGTATTCCTTTTTGATAGCAGAGCCTTCCTCTATCAAAAGGCGACCTACCTTCTTTCCCTCCGGTCCTGTCTGGTGCGTTACCAGCGTCTTGCCGAGAATCTCTTTTGCATACTTCTCAACATCTTCGATACTTTTTGCAATCTTGACCCCGCCAGCCTTTCCTCGTCCGCCGGCATGGATCTGTGCCTTTACGACTGTAACGGCACTCCCCAGCTTCTTTGCATTTTCCACGGCTTCCTCCACCGTGAATGCCGGCATTCCATTCGGCACATTGACCCCGTAGGATTTCAGGATCTGCTTGCTCTGATATTCATGAATATTCATCCTCACGCCTCCCTAATATTGGCTATCAAAAGAGAATTCCTTCTATGGATTCCCCTGATCAACAAATTCAACTGCAATACCGCACGGAATTATCCCACAGCCCAAGGACATCCCTTCCATGCCCCGTATTTTCTTGGCACATCCAGAAAAATCACCGAACCTTCAAGGCATATACCAGCTGTGCCTCCCGCACTGTACCCTTTTCCTCCGGCAGAAGCTCCTCACCGAAATGAGTTTCCAAGCAAAGCCCTTTTTGCTTTCCGCTCCCCTGCAGGCAATCCCCTGCACGGAAAATCATGGTCGGGAGTGTCGTATACACAGCAAGAGAAATGCCTGACTCTGCGCTCTCGGCAAGAACTGCCTGCCTCAACCCGCCGTCATTGTAATCAATGGGGCAAAAAATGTCATAGCCAAACATGCCAAGTTCCATTTCCACGACTGGCTTCTCATCCCGAATACAGTAAGCAATCCCATCTCCGCCGAACTCGCTCATGCGTGTCCCAATCTCTGAAAGCTCCCCAAAATCCATGGACGTTCCTTCCACGGGAAGAAACTCCTGTCCTGCCAAGCGGTCCTCCTGCCGGCAAAATGTATCTGCAAAAATTTTTACCTTCTGCTTCTCCAAGGAATCGGATGCGCTCCCATCCAAATGAAAGCATGCGCGATGCGTCATTTCATTCACAGCACTTGGCACAGGCTTCCACGCATAACGAATGCTCAGCTCATTATCATTGGAAAGTGCATACGTTATCTTCACCGTATCCTCTCCGCCGTTTTCGCCCGCACACGTCAAGCGCAACCTGCCGCCTTCCTCGCTTGCCTCCCACAGCTTCGCAGAAAGCGCCAATGCATCGCCAGTATCCTGTCCAACTGCCGCACACAAAAGCGACTTTTCTTTTTCATAGCCTGCCGCCTCCGAAAATCCCAGCAGGACATTCACCTTTTGGAACGCCCTGTCCCGAATCTTCCATGAAACCAGCCTCGCTCCGTAGTTCGTGACAGCGACTTCCGTTCCCTTCGTATTTCTCAGTATATAAAGGAAGGACTCCCTCCCATCACGAATCCTGCCAAACGACTCCTTCCTGATAAGCGCCATAGCTCCACCTCCTTTAAAGCATGCATCATTTCTTCTGCCATCCAAACTCCGCTATGTCAATATCCGAAATCGCATCTACCACAAAATCTGCTTGCCCAAGGTCTTGCTTGCCGGAATAGGGATTGCGGTAACCAATGCAAGTCATTCCAGCCGCCTTTGCTGCCGCAACACCATTTTGCGAGTCCTCCAAGACAACACAGTCCACTGGAGAGACTTCCAACCGTTCCGCCGCCAGCAAATAAATTTCAGGATTTGGCTTTGTCTCAGTCACATCCGCGCACGTCAGCACGGACTCAAACGCAGTCTCCAGTCCAAACTGGTGCAGGACAAACTCTGCCGCCTTTGGCTGTGACGATGTGGCAAGCGCAATCCTTGCCCCTGCATTTTTCAAGCACTGAATCAGCTGCAGGGTTCCGGGCACCTGCGGCAAGGAATCCCCCTGCTCCAAGACCTCCAGATACCTTTGGTGCTTATACACTGCCATTTCCTGTGCCGAAAGCTCCTTTTTCCCCTGCTCCTGCAGAACCTCCGCAAAAAGCTCCTTGCTGGCACGTCCCATATACCGGTTCAACCTCTCCTCATCAAAAGGAATCCCAAAATGCCGAAAGGTTTCCATTTTTATGCGTGCATGAAGCAGCTCGCTCTCGACAATAACCCCATCCATATCAAAGATAAAAGCTTCCAAACCATCACCTCAATCCTAAAGGCATCCATGCCATCTTCTTTTTCCGTCCTACTCCACAAAAGCAATCGGACGCAGAGCTTGCGTCAAATCAAAGCCTTGAACACATCCGTCGGCACGGGGCAGGAGAAATAATATCCCTGAAAATCCTGACAGCCCAGCGACACGAAGAAGTCCGCCTGCTGCTCCGTTTCCACGCCCTCCATGATAATACGGATATCCAATTCCTCTGACAAATGCAGAATACACTGCAGCAAAGACCTTGCCCTTTCAGAATCCCCTGCCGCCTCCTGCGCAAACCTCAGATCGATTTTCAGCATGTCCACAGGCAGATCCTTGAGCATCATCAAGGAAGAATAGCCGCTGCCGAAATCATCCAGCAACACGGAAAAACCTTGCTCCCGAAGCGCCCGAACTGTGGAAATCACCCGCAGCCGATTTTCCATATAAGCATTTTCCGTAATTTCCAGCTTCAGCATCCATGGCTCCAAATGATATTTTTGAATGAGCCGCATCAAATGCTTCGGCAGGTCGGCGTCATAAAAATTCAACTTTGATATATTTACGGAAATCGGAATCACACGACCATAGGTATCCTTAACGTCCCTCAAAAAACGGCAAACCTGATCCCAAACATAATGATCCAGCCGCGCTATAAAGCCATTGCGCTCAAACACGGGAATAAAATGCCCCGGCGAAATCATTCCCTCCTGAGGGTGGTTCCAACGAACCAAGGCCTCTGCCCCAACAATGCTGTCGCACAGCAGGTCATAGACAGGCTGCAAGTAAATGCAAAACTGCTTCTCATAAAGCGCCCGTTCCATATCACGGAGAATCACCTGCTCTTCCATGAGAAGGCGGCTCATTTCCTCATCGTAACGCACATAGCGCACATTGCTGCCGCTCCTTATTTTCTCAAGTGCCATTCTTGCCCTGTCACACATCTTGCTGACAGGAAGAAACACATTATCCACAGGATAAACGCCTGCAAAAAACTGAATGTCATAATTGATTCCCAATGACTTGATCGTGCCATTCAAGCCTTCGAAAAGCTGCTCCATATCCAAAAACTCGTCTGAAACACATATCACGAACCGATCCGCTTCCAAACGGGCACAAACGCCACGTTCCCCAAAAATATCCTGAAAATACCTTGCTGCCGTCTTTAGTATGCTATTTCCTGTTTCCCTATGAAAAAGCTCATTGATCGTCTTGAATTTATGAATGTTAAAATACACAATATCATGCAGTACCTCGCTGTTGCTGCGCATCATAGCCCCTGCCTGACGATAAAAGCTCTCCCTGTTGCAAAGACCTGTCAAGGCATCCGTCTCAATATGGTTTCGCATGGAAACCATTTCCTGTTCCCCTGCCTTCCTTGCCTGCCTTCGCCACTCGTTCTCCCTTCTGCCCAAAACATTGCTCACTCTGGCATGTGCCAGCTTCCTGCGGACAGGCTTCGTCAGAAAATCTGCTGCACCTAGCTCGATCGCCTTTTCCTCCTTGTCCCTGTCATTGTACATGGTCATAGCGATCACAGGGATTTCGGAAAACTTCCGTGATTCCTGCATCGTCCCCAGCAAAGCAAGACCGTCCATTACCGGCATGGAAATATCTGTCAGCACGATATTTATGGGCTGTGACTCCAAAATCTCCAATGCCATTGCCCCATTTTCAGCTTCAACAATCTCAAAATCTTCTTGGAAGGACTGTTTCAGAATCAAACGTTCGCTCTCCTCATCGTCAACGACCAGCATTACCATTTTTTCTTCCACAGTACCGTCACCCCCTAAACAATCAGTCAACATACCATATATATTCCACGCATCTTCTTTTTCCCCTTCTTTTTTTGCAAAAAACACAGATATTTTCAGCTTCGCATTTTGTATCACGCTGAAATCCATAAATTTATTTTAATTTTCATTCAATTTTCATTTTCAGAATCTTGCAAACCGTCAAACAGTGTGCTATAATGAGAACATGAAAGGGAGATGGGCAAGCAGGTGGCACGAATCTTGCGAGGTGAGTTCCAAACCGCTTGGCAGCCGAAACAGGCCTCCTTTGTACTTAGGTACTTGTCAGGAAGGGTGGTTGCGTATTGGTTATTTCAACTGGAATGCCTTCTGGCTGATTGATGAGTGCAGCTTATGAAGTGAGACTTTTCCATTGGAATGCAGGGAGTCGCAATGTTGCTTGGGCGTCATGCGAACTCGAGTCATCCGTGGATTCTCGTGTGCATTGTCATCTGTTGGCAGTGGCTGGCGCTATTCCACTAGTTTGTGGCGGTTTTCCATTTCTTGTGTTGCATGCGGTTGTCTGGTTTGCTTCGTTTTTCGTTGGGTTCTTGTTGCCTGCCGATGGCGGTGAGCTTGCGGGCGTTGCGTGCGTGGTGTTCATGTTTAGCTAAACGGTTTTCGTATCTTCGTGTGCGGTGCTGCTTAAGAAGTTCGCATACAGACAAAAGAATAGGGGTTTTCGTTACATGGTTTATAACGAGTGAAGCGGGCTTGCAGTGGTATGTTGCAAGCTCGCTTTTTGTTGCCCTTTCTTATTTTCCAGCCAAGCAGAATACCGCCCATTCTCCCAGTGGCTGCCAACCTCCTGATAAAAAAGCACAGGGCTTCTCTTTGATGAAGCACCTGTGCCATGCCATAGAAACTTCTATGCAGCCCTCATGGAGCTTTTACTGCTTAGAAACAACTGCCGCAATGGCAGCGCCAAGTCCAGAACCACCACAATCCAAGACTGTATCCACCTTGCCCGCTTCCTCGCCAAGAAGCTCAAGAAAGGCGCTTTCCATACATGCCTTGACTCCCGGCATTTTTTCGTAAACAGATCCATCTACGGCGATATGCTGCCTTTTTATAGGTTCCTCGCCAGAAAGCTGCCGCATCGTGCCGACAAACGTTGCTGCTACAAGACGGGCGGAACGCTCCGCAATCACCCGTGCCAAACACTGAACAGCCCTGCATTCCTCCATATCCGGTACCTTCCCCAGCTTCTTGGAGACAATCCCCTCAACAGAGCCTTCACTTTGAAGCATCTCTGACATATCAATGCTCGTAAAGCCGTAATCTATTTCATCCATTTCGTAGAGGCTGCCCAAGGCAATGCCAAGCAGCTCTCCCATATATCGGCCGGAAACCATTTTTTCCAACCGTTGCGTCCCTGGCCGCTCTGATAATGCATCCACCTTCTCGTCAAACCGATTTCTGGAAACCTTGTCAAAGCCTCCTGCCTCAAGGTTCAGGATCATTGCCCTGCCCTCGGCATCTGCATGAGGTTCAAGGTAGCAAGTATTGTGTCCCGTTGCATAAATGGAGCCGATATAGACTCCTTCCTGCTTGTACGCAGCCGAGAGAAGGACAGCAACCGTATCGTTGATGACAGCTACCGGCTCGACATTGGACAGCCCCTTCCTTGCCAGTGCCTCCTTCAAGAGGTCATTGACTACCTTGCCCTCAACGCCCTGTGTTGCAAATTCCTTGGTCCATGCGATAAGCCTTGCATTGTAAAGATTTGTCTGCTCCGACGGAAAGGAAAACGTATGTCCGAGAAAATATTTCTTTTCCCGATCACCTTCCACAGCCTCCTCGATCAACCCAGCAAGAAAATCAAACATTTCCTCCGCTTTGGCTTCCGAGCAAATGTAATCGTACTCGCCTTCCGCACGAAGCGGTCTTGCCGACCTGCCTGCAATCTCAAACCTGCCGCCGCCCTCCAATCGGATACGGAGGACCCGCACGTTCGTTCCGCCAAAGTCCAGCGCAAGATACTCTCCTGTTTCCTTGCCCGTGGGCAATCCAGCATAAGATCTGAGCATCTGGAGGGAAGATTTTCCTGCATCCTCCAAGCCAATGCGAATTTCCCTTTGGAATGCTTCTGCCGTCCTTTGCAATTCCTCCGTGCCCATCGTAAACTCAGAAATAATTTCCTCGAACCTTTTCTTGTCAAATGCCATATTGTTCTCTCCTCGCACGAAATAGGTTGATATGCCACAATGAAAAGCTAAAGCCACTCACCCGTTTTGACAAGGTTAAGGAAAGAACCCGGCTTAAGCAATCCGTTTCCAAGCATATTACTGTCCTTTCCTGCAATTATACATGATTTCCTGCATTTATACCAGCCAATGGACTTTCAAAAATAACGTGCAAGCCTTTCTCTTTGCGAGGCAAAGAGTTATTTTCATGCACAAGCAGGATTTTTCCCTAAAAACGGCGAACCTTATCTGTAGTTAGTGTTTTCTTAAGATTGGAGTGTTAAATTTGAAAGCTGTTTCCGTGGATGACCTAAAGCCCGGCATGGTGCTGGCGAGATCTTTGGTAAATGACGATATGATTGTCATTCTCTCTGAGGATACGAAGCTCACGCAAGCGCATATCACCAGACTTCGGTACTTGAACGTCGCTGTCGTCTATATCAAAGATGTCTACGAGCTGAGCCGTACTTACCGCGCGGTTTCCTCCGTATTCAATCGGGGCAATACCTTCGTTCGGGATTATGAGTCTGTTGTGAATACGGCGCATGAGGTTTTTGACAAGATCAGCACCGGAAACCCTGCTGAGGTGCAGAAAGCACAAAACATGGTCAGCGATTCCATAGCGCCACTTTCCAAGAACAGCGGTGCCATCGACTATCTCTTTGAGATGAGCCATCTTGCCAATGATATTTACCAGCATTCGCTCCGAGTGTCCATACTCGCAGGTGTCATTGCCAAATGGATGAAGCTTCCGCAAGCGGAACGCAAGGAGGTCATGCTGGCAGGCTTTCTCCACGATATCGGAAAAACAAGAATGCCGCAGCACCTCCTGCACAAAGATCCTGCAAAGCTAAAGGGCGAGGACTATGAGGCATATATCCGCCATACCGTGGACGGGCAGCAGATCTTAGGAAGAATGCCGGGCATCTCAAGCAACATCAAGCTTGCTGTCATGCAGCATCATGAGCGGGTGGACGGTTCCGGATTCCCGTTTGGCTCGCAAGGCAAGGACATTGCTCTCCATGCAAGCATTATTTCCATAGCAGACCTCTATGACAATATCACGACAGAACGGGAAGGCTTCATGAAGCGGACTCCATTCGATGCCATTGAATATATCACAAAACACCTTTACACGACACTCGAACCGATGGTCTGCATTCCTGTCCTAACGCACATCAAGGATGCCTTTTTAGGGTCGCAGGTCACGCTCAACAATGGCCTTTCCGGAAAAGTCGCCGCCTATCCGCAAGGATTTGCCGCCCGTCCAATCATCAGCGTTTCTTCTACGGAAATCATTTCCCTCGATAACCACCCAGAGCTGAAAATCATCGAATACAATTCCAAATAAAAAAGAGCCGAGAGACTGTCGAAACCGACAGTCTCTCGGCTCTTTGGGGTTTTGCTCCCATTCCGTTTTCAAGATATCTTTCTTCAGCCACTGGTTACATAGCGCCATGCCTGCATCATGCGCCTGTCTTTGTTGTCGCACGACAATCCGGAATATCCGGAACATTGAACGGAACTGACAGTTCATATCATCTTGAACAAAACTGCCGGCTCAAAGGTAGGCAAATATTCTTTCTATGCACCCATCCAAATCTTTTTTGACCTCGGACTCCCAAAAACGCAGCACCAGCCAGCCTGCCTGCGTCAAGTCGTCATTGTTTTCCTTGTCACGCTCGACATTGCGTTGCAGCTTTGCCTGCCAATAGGATTTATTGGTGCCAATCTGTTCGCCCGGATTGTCGAGATGCCCTTTGCCGTGCCAAAAATCGCCGTCTACAAAGATGGCGATTTTTTGGCGTGTCAGGACAATATCTGGCGAACCGGGCAGTCCCTTGTAATTTTTGCGATAACGCAGCCCACGATGCCAAAGCGCCTTGCGGAGCATGACCTCGGAAGCCGTGTCATGCGAATGTATGCTTTTCATTATGTGGCTGCGCTGTTCCTTCGTTAAATAACCCATTTATTAAAAATCGCCCGTTTCGTTAATATACTTTGCCATTTGTTCTTTTAGTGTACACAGCTGTTCAGACTTTTTTTCGAATGCCTTAATCTCCAGCAGAGCCTTTGTGCGGTTCTCCTTGTCAAGGAAAAAGTCCGGTGGCATCTGGGTATTTTCACTTACTGCATACTCCACGCCATTCTTTTTTAGCCATCCTTCCAGCCACTCTTGCATGATGTTGCCTACGACATCACGTTGCTTAACGATAATGTCCACGCTTCCAAGGAAAAATTTTATTGTGCCTTCCTGTGCAGAATTTTTCGTCATTTATCAGCTTGTCAAATACTTCTCTAGCTGTTAATTTCATGAGGGTATCCGCACAGCCTCTGGCACTCCCGTATGGTCAAGCGTCTTATGCCCGTGCCATCAATTACGCCAAGTTTTGACGCATCCATAGCAACAAGCGTAGGCGCTATGTCGTCAGGGTCAATGCCGCCTCGCTTCTCCTTTATGGACTTGCCGGGAAGCTCATCCGGCTTATATCAATAATGAGATGCTATGTCACGACATAATGATATCTTTCTTCAACCACTGGTCACATAACTTCTCTCGCTCTTGGGCAAGCTTTCCCATGCTATCTCACCAGCAGGCACTTGATGGCGCAGTCCCCACGCCGCCGCGATGCCAGCGGCCTCTCCGATGCTCATGCAGGTCAACTGGATTCGCATGGATGCCTGCAAGATAAAGCTTGCACTGATGCACCGCCCTGCCGTGATGAGGTTCGGTACTTCTTTTGCAACAAGCGCACGGTACGGGATTTCGTAATAAGCCCCCTTCGGCAGCTTCTCCGTGACCTTTTCGCCATGCGCATCAATGAACCATGCCGTCCTTGCCACTGCATCCGGAAAACGGCTTTGGTTATGATAGTCGTCCTCCGTCATGTAGAACTTGCCCTTGATGCGCCATGATTCACGCGCACCAAGCATAGAGGCTTCCTTGGCAAGATATGCATGCTCAAAGCCCGGCATGTGCTTGATGAAATACTGGCTGATGCGGCGCATCATCTGCCTGCCGACACGCACGCCTCGACTGTAGGAAATCGGATCCGTCGCACTGTATTCCAAAGGAAGCTCCGGACAGTTCATCGACATACAACCCGGCTTTCCGATAATGACATACGCCTGCATGTACTCCGCATCTGCTTCCGTCAGTTCTCCCGATGCAACCCCGTCCATCATGAACTTTTCCAGAACATACTTCCTTGCCCGATGCCTTGCCTCGCCAATCTCAAAATATGGTGGCTTGGTCAGGCAGAAAGTATCCCCCAGTTCCACTGCCACATGCTGGTAGAGCCTGTCGATATCAATGCCTGCCATCTCAAAGCGAAAGGACATCGGCTGGTTCTTGCCTGTTTTCTCAAAACCGCGCTCGCACGGGACACCTGCCGTGCGGGCAAGAATCGCATCGCCAGAGCAATCAATAAAGGTCTTTGCCCTCACTGCCCGCAAGCCGGCAATCGTCTGCACCACACAACAGGAAATCTCCGTCCCCTCCTTGATAATGTCAACCAGCACGGTATGATAAAGAACCTCCACGCCAGCATCCGCGCACATCTCGTCATAGATAACGCTGAGGGCTTCCGGATTCGTCCAAATGGCAACCTCGCTTTCCTCATGCTCATGCACGCAAGCAATCCCTGCCGCCAGCAAGCGTTCCTTCAAATCCGTAACAAAGGGAGTATCGCTTTCCGGTGCCCACGTTGTCATGCACGGGATCACATTGCCCAGTGTCTGCAGGCCGCCAAGCGAAATCCCACGCTCAATGAGAACTGTCCTGCATCCCTTTTTCCCTGCACTGACCGCAGCAGCAACGCCCGAAGGCCCGCCGCCCACGATACAGACATCAGCCTCAAGGAGCAACGGGAGTTCCTGACCTGCATAGGAAAGCCCGCTTGCCTGCACCCTTTCCTCCTCTCGCAAACCTCCGCTTGCCATCAAGCCAACTGCCGCCACACCTGTCAGCTTCAAAAAATCCCTTCTCGAAATCGGTATCTGCATCTTCATCGCCCCACTTCTATCTGCCCTGCCTTGCGGCAGAAATTCCATCCCGTGCCATCCTGACGGCACAGGATCCATCCAAAAAACTCCATTTTCATCAATTATACATGCTGCAAAACCAACGTGCAACCAACGTCCATGCAATCTTCTGAACACTCCACTCCGCCCCACTGCCTATGGCAGAATAAGCATTGAAAAAGCATTTGCATTTACGATATAATAACTTTAGATTATGATCAGGGAAGCACGGATTCATTCAAGTATATCCATCTTTAAGAAAATGGAGGACATGTCATGGGAATCATGGGAAAATACAGGCAATCGCATATACAGTATGAGGAGAGCCATCGCTGGAAACGCATCCTCGATTGGGAATATGACATAGATTCCGTGGAACGCAATATCGAGGAAGGCTGGCTTCAGGTACTCCTGCGCCAATCGCAGAAGCAGTATATGCTTTTGGAATATGACAAAATCTATATGGAAGCAGGCGCAGCAAGCCTTCGTTACGAAATACTGGAATCCGCCAAGTACAACCCTGCCCTCGGCACGGTGCACGACCATGACTTCAGCCTGCATCCTGCGACCTTCCGCCAAGACTCGCCCATCGGACGTATCTACAACGACTTTATCCATGAGTTTGGTTCCAAGCTTCCCTCCCCGTCCAAGGACTGGCTCTATCTCTCCTTTTGCAACCGCTATATCTATCTTGACCTGAACAGCATTTCCTGCAAGGAAAACGATATTCTCACCTGCATCACCAAGTTCAATTACGAACACGGCGGGAAAGGCTGTATCCATCAGCGTTCTTCTGTCATCGGCCTCAAAAATAACACTTTCCTAAGCCACGAGGATGCCGATTTCCAAGGAAACCAGCGGATTCTTTCCACATGGAGCAAGAATCCTGAACCCATCGACAAAAACAACATCTATCACTTCATCTGTACCAGTATCCGCCACGTTATGCAGGAAGAATACTTTCCGTGTCCTGACGAAAACAGCTGGAGCGACTTCTTGACCGTTGAACGGCCGAACGGTACGCTGACATGGCAGATTTCCCCGCAGGGAATCCTGATTGAGAGCAACGAGGAATTTGCCTGCCAGCTTTCCTACAAGCTCAACGATCGAAGGTATACCTGCTGCTTCTCCTGCCGGCAGGCCGATCAGTTCAGCATACAGCTCATGGCAGTCTACGTCTATCGAAATGACAAAAACTGCATCTTCGCCATCACGGAGGAGGATGCCGTTCTTTCCATCAACAGTCCCTTCCAGCCTCTCCCCCAAGAAAGCAACGAACTGGAACAAATTCGTCATACCCTGCACAAATGCTACCAACGTGCCATTCGCTTTCTTCCCATCGAAAGAAACTGCCTGCAGCCGGAGGATCTGACCTACCGCTTGGATTCCGAGGAAAGCATGAAGCATGTCTTTGACAGCATCATCGGTCTGGAACCTGTCAAAAAGCTCCTGCTTGAGCAGTACCGCTTGCTCAAGGTACAGGAAAAACGCCGTTTGGCAGGAATCTTTACCTCCACGCCAAAATCCATGAACATGGTATTCTGCGGAAATTCCGGCAGCGGAAAGACGATGATTGCCTCCCTCTTTGCAGAGGTTCTCTACGAAATGGGACTTCTCAAAACAAAAAACATCATCGAGACAGGAAGGGATGGGCTTATCGACCCTTATATCGGAGGGACTGCCCTCAAGGTACGAAAAATCTTCGAGGAGTCCCTTGGCGGCATTCTCTTCATTGATGAAGCGTACGCCCTTCACAGCGGAGGCTCCGGGGACACGGGACAGGAAGCCGTGGCAACCCTCCTCCAGCTTATCAACGAGCATCCGGAGGATTCTCTGGTCATTCTTGCCGGTTATCCGCAGGAAATGTCTGAATTCATGGCAATGAATCCGGGACTCACCTCCCGTTTCCCTATCCGCATTGATTTTCCAGACTACACGGACGCAGAGCTTACAAAAATCACGACCAACCTTCTCCTGCGCGACCAGTTCATACTGACAGAAGGAACAACGCAGCTCATCACCGAGGAACTCAGCCGGCAGAAAAAGCTCAAGGGAAAGGATGCCGGCAATGGCAGGCTTGCCAAGAATCTCTACGACCGCATCATCAGCCAGCAGGCCATGCGCCTCAGCAAGGAGGAAAACCTTTCCAAGGAAGATTTGCTGACACTTCTCCCAGCGGATATCCCCGTTTCTGCGCAACGGGATGACAATTTCCATCTGGAAAACGAGCTAAAGGACATCGTGGGGCTTTCCTCCGTCAAGGAATATATCCGCCGCTTGGATGCCAGCATCAAGATGAACATTGTGCTCAAGGAGCGGGGACTTCCCACGGAAGACCAAAAAGCGATGCACACGATTTTCCAAGGAAGCGCAGGAACAGGAAAAACGACCATCGCCCGTATCCTTGCCAAGCTTCTCTTTCATCTTGGTGTCATACCCACGGACAATCTCGTTGAGGTTTCCCGTTCTGACTTAGTGGCAGGCTATATAGGGCAAACAGCCATCAAGACGGAGCAGGTCTTCAAGCGTGCCATGGGAGGCATTCTCTTTATTGACGAGGCATACTCCCTCTATTCCGGAGGGAATGGCGACTTTGGCACGGAAGCCATCTCTACCCTTGTCAAGCTGATGGAGGACAACCGTGACAGCATCGTTGTCGTTCTGGCAGGATACACCAAGGAAATGCAGGAGTTCCTGAGTGCCAACTCCGGCCTGAAATCCCGTTTCCCCAATATCCTTACCTTTACCGACTATTCCATCGAGGAGCTTATTGAGATTGCGCACCACATGTACGCAGCCAAGCATTACCACATGACAGAAGCTGCCGAAGCACACCTGAAGGAAATTCTTGCAGAAGAAAAGAAGGATCCTTATTTCGGCAATGCGCGCACCATGCGAAATATCGTTACCTCCTCCATACAGGCACAGCGCTACCGCCTGATGGAAACCACGCCGGATCTCCTCTCCATCGAAACGGATGTATTGACCACGATTGAAGCAGAGGACATCAATGGATCTCCCAAAACAGGAAGCCCCTCAAGTCCTGCATAACTACGAAGGAACGAAAACAGGCTTCCCTTCGATTGCACAAAAACCGTCTGGCGAGAAATCTCGCCAGACGGTTTTTTCGTTTGTTCCGTATGTTTAGAATGCCCAGTTAAGTCCTACATTGGCAGAGACTCCCCGCTTCTTTCCTGCGTAGCCCGTGAGGTTTACGTCAATCGCTACAGGGTTCTTTTCGGAAATGGGACGTTTCCAGCCAATCTCAAGAAGTCCGCTCGATCCCTTCATGCTCGGTGTCGGGGTGGAAAGCCCACGGTAGC